>JBKJMK010000445.1:0-28776 GCA_046596005.1 Usitatibacteraceae bacterium
AAATAGGGGAGGTCATCTGGCGCTATGGTGAAGAACGGTTTGCTAGGCAGATTGCAAGAGCGGTTGTTGCGGCAAGGGTCATCGGACGTATTCGGACGACGCGCGAGCTTGCCGAGCTCGTGGGTAAAACCGTTCGGACGCGCGAGCCGGGCCAGAACCCCGCAACCCGCACGTTTCAGGCTTTTCGGATTTTCATCAATCAAGAGCTTGAAGAAATAGAAAAAGTTCTACCGCAGGCTGTTGCGAGCTTGCGGACTGGAGGCAAGTTGGTGGTGATTGCGTTTCATTCTCTGGAAGACCGGATCGTCAAGCGTTTCATGCAAAACGCGGCGAAGGCGGACCACCTACCCTCAAAATTGCCGATACGCGCAAATGAAGTCAACGACGCAACTTTGCGCATCATCGGTAAACCCGTGAAGCCGGGCGACGCTGAAATCAGTGCCAATCCGCGCGCGCGCTCGGCCATCATGCGGATCGCGGAAAAATTGTGACGAGAATAAATACATTGCTGCTGCTCTTGCTGATTGGCTGCGCACTCTCGGTGGTCACATCCCAACACAAGGCGCGAAAGTTTTTTATTGAGCTGCAGGTCGAGCAGGAATCCGAACGCAAACTCGATAGCGAATGGCGCGAGCTACAGATCGAAGCACAGACCCAGGGCGCTGGCAGGCGCATCGAGCAAAAAGCGGCGCGCGAGTTGGGCATGAGCCAGCCTGACGCAAAGAAAACCGTGATCGTCGTGCTGGATGGTGGTCGCGAAAGCCTCATACCGGCCAGGGAGGGAAAATAGCGTGCGCACAGCCTCCAAACGTCTTGAGCCAAATCTGCGCCTGAAGCTTGAAGGCTGGCGCTCGCGCGTCGTGCTTTTGCTTTGCCTGGGCGGGTTCACGATTCTTCTTGGCCGTGCATTCTTTTTGCAGGGTCTCAATAACGAGTTTTTGCAAGCCAAAGGTGAAGCACGGTTTGTACGTGTTGTCGATATGCCCGCCTCGCGTGGGGCGGTGATGGATCGCCATGGCAAACCGTTGGCGATTTCCACGCCGGTGGAATCTATTTGGGCGAGCCCATCAGAAATTGAAGCAGATCCATCGCAACTGGCCAAGCTGGCGGCTGCGTTAGGGATGGACCGGAAGTTGCTCGCTGAACGCGTTGCCGATACCGGCAAAAACTTCGCCTGGCTGAAACGCCAGCTGCCGCCTGAGCAGGCACAGCGGGTGATGGCGCTAAAAATCCCTGGTGTGTTTCAGCAGCGCGAGTTTCGTCGCTTCTATCCTTCTGGTGATGTAACCGCGCACGTTATCGGCTTCACCGGTCTCGATGATCAGGGTCAGGAGGGTATCGAGCTCGCGCAACAAGCCATGCTCGCCGGTGCCACCGGACAAAAGCGCGTGATCAAGGATCGCAAGGGCCGTATTGTTGAAGACATTGAAAATCTCAAAACGCCGCGCGAAGGTAAACCGCTCAAGCTCTCGATCGACGAGCGCTTTCAAAATCTGGCGCACCGTGAATTGAAGGCTGCTGTTGAAGCCAACAAAGCTAAAGGGGGCGCGCTGGTGATGCTCGATGCAAAAACCGGCGAGATATTGGCGCTGGTAAATCAGCCCGATTTCAATCCCAATAATCGCGCGCATGTGCAAACGGCGCAGATGCGAAATCGCAGTATCACCGACGTATTTGAGCCGGGCTCCACGTTTAAGCCATTCGCGGTATCAGCCGCGTTGGAAGCGGGCATCGTCAAGCCGGGCACGGTGATCACCACCGGCCCGGGGCTCACCATCGGTACCAAGACGATTACCGATTTACCTCACCGTTCGACCCAACTTACGGTAGCCGAAATTATCCAAAAATCGAGCAACATCGGTACCGCCAAAATCGCCCTGCAACTGCCGTCCGAGCGGCTTTGGGATATGTACAACGAACTCGGATTCGGCGTTGCACCCAAGACCGGCTTTCCTGGCGAAGCGACGGGCAGGTTGCGGCCAGTCAAGAGTTGGAAACCGATCGAGCAGGCGACCATGGGTTATGGCTACGGCGTATCGGTGAGCGCGATTCAGTTGGCACGCGCCTACACAATATTTACCAATGATGGCGTATTGCTGCCGGTTACTTTCCTGAAACGCGAAGGCGACGTGATCGGCAAGCAAATTATCTCGTCCAAAACCGCAAAGGCGATGGCGCAGATGCTCGAAACCGTGACCGAGCAGGGCGGTACCGCGACCAAGGGACAGGTCCCAGGCTATCGCGTTGCAGGAAAAACCGGGACGGCATACAAACTCGTCAATGGCCAATATGCAGAAAATCTTTATAGATCTTCTTTCGTTGGCTACGGTCCGGCATCAAATCCGCGCTACATCATCGTCGTGACAATCGACGAACCCTCTGCAGGCAAGCATTTTGGCGGTGATGTTTCGGCACCGATATTTTCGAATGTGATGTCGCAGGCGTTGCGCATGTCAGGTTTGCCGCCAGATGCGGAAAATATGCGCGAAGCAAATGCCCCTTCTGCGAGCAACGCAAAGGAGCGCGGCTGATGATAGACGCGCCATTGATGTATTCGGCAAATACGCTGACGCCACACTTCACGCCGGTGGAGTTGGCAAATGCGCTTGCTTCCCTGCCGGCACAAATTGACGATGTGACGTCCAGCAGTCGCGAAGCCAGACGCGGGACGGCTTTTCTGGCTTATCGCGGCGCGACGCACGACGGCCGGGATTTTATTGCCGATGCGATCAGCCGCGGCGTTTCCGCCGTCATCTACGACCCGGAAAACTTTATCTGGAACGGGGACTGGAAAATACCCTGTATGGCGGTGCCCAATCTGAAAACCCATGCCAGTCTGATTGCAGGACAGATTTATGGCCGCCCATCCGATACGCTCTGGATGACGGGTGTGACCGGCACCAATGGCAAAACCTCGGTCGCACAATGGATTGCGCAGGGCCTTGAGCGGGCAGGCAAAAAATCTGCGGTGCTTGGCACGATTGGCAACGGCATGGTGGGACATCTTGTGTCGTCCGAAACCACCACCCCCGACGCCGTCGCATTGCAGCGCTACTTGCGCGATTACGTGAGACAGGGCGCGGTGGCTTGCACGATGGAGGTCTCCAGTCACGGGCTCGATCAGGGTCGCGTCGCGGATATCAAATACGACGTCGCCGTGTACACCAATCTCACCCGTGATCATCTCGATTACCACGGCACGATGGACGCATACGGTGAGGCCAAGGCGAAGTTGTTTGCAATGCGCGGGCTCAAGCACGCGATCATCAATGCCGACGACGCTTTCGGGCAGCATTTGATTCAGCGTCTGTCTGCCGGAGGAAGCAGTTCACTCCAGCTGATCCGCACCAGCACGCGCCAGAATGGCCATCAAGCTGACCTTGTCGCGGAGCAGTTGTCGGTTTCAGCTGCGGGGCTGGCTTTTGAGATTGGCGGCAAGTTTGGTCGTGCGAGTGTCGAGTCCGACATCCTTGGCGCATTCAACGTTTCCAATTTGTTGTTGGTGATTGCCGCACTTCTTGTCAGCGGTGTCTCGCTCGAGGAAGCCGCCGCGATTGCCTGCAAACTGCCGCCGGTGCCGGGACGCATGCAAACGGTGCGCTCATCCGACCGAAGCAAACCGCTCGTCGTCGTCGATTACGCGCACACGCCCGACGCGCTTGAGAAGGCGTTGTCGACGCTGGCTGCGATCGTGCCGGAAAATGGCCGATTGATTTCCGTGTTCGGTTGCGGCGGCGACCGTGACCGCGGCAAGCGTCCGCAGATGGGCGGCATCTCTGCGCGCTACGCTGATTTGTCAATTGTCACTTCCGATAACCCGCGCTCGGAAAATCCGCACAGCATCATCGCTGACATCGAAGCGGGTATGAAAGGTGCACCGTTTAAATCCATATCGGATCGGCATCAGGCAATTTACGAAGCGCTGAACGAGGCGAAAACCGGTGACATCGTGGTGATCGCCGGCAAAGGCCACGAAGACTATCAGATTGTCGGCGCGACCAGACAGCATTTTAGCGACGTGGAAGTCGCTCAGGAAGCACTTGCGGCGTGGCATGGAGTGCGCAAGTGAGCGCCGGTTTTTCGATGCGCTTGAGTGAAGTCGCAAGCATCTTCAATGTCGCTCAACCGGATTTTAACGGTGAAGATCCGCTCTTGACGGGTGTGTCCACCGACTCCCGCTCGGTCAGTGCCGGCGAATTGTTTGTCGCGCTCACGGGTGAAAATTTTGACGGGCATGCGTTCGTCGTGCGTGCCGCCGAAAGAGGCGCTGCCGCGGCGTTGGTGACACGCGTCGTTGCGGACGCGGCAATTACGCAGATTCTGGTGGCTGATACGCATCTCGCGTTGGGTCGGCTGGCACATCGTTGGCGGAAACGATTCGTCATCCCGGTGCTGGCGCTGACAGGCAGTAACGGCAAGACGACGGTGAAGGAAATGCTAAGGGCGATTCTGACTGTCCATCTCGGCGATGCCGATGCGGTGTTGGCGACCGAGGGCAATCTGAACAACGATGTCGGCGTGCCGCAAATGCTGTTGCGCCTGAACGCAAATCACAAGATGGCGATTTTTGAACTGGGCATGAATCATCTCGGTGAGATCGCATATCTCGCGCGGCTCGTTGAAGCCGATGCCGCGCTCGTCAACATGGCCGGTACCGCGCATATCGGTGAGCTGGGTAGCCGTGAAGCGATTGCCCAGGCAAAAGGCGAAATTTATACCGCGTTAAAACCGCAAGGTGTTGCTGTGATCAACATGCATGACCGCTTCGGATCGTACTGGAAAGAACTGGCGGGCAACCATCGCGTGATTGGCTTCGGTATTAGTCATGAGGATGAAGTGTATGCAGAGTTTGGCCCGGAGCAAGATCGCGAGCTGACGATTTCATCCCATGGCAACGAGATCCAGGTGCGTCTTCAGGTATTGGGGCCACACAACCAGCGCAACGCACTTGCCGCCGCCGCGGGTGCAATCGCGTTGGCTGTGCCACTACTTGCGATCAAAGCCGGCCTCGAAGCATTTCACGGCGTCGCCGGACGGTTGCAGACGTACTGCGGCCACAATTCGGCCACCATCATCGACGACACTTACAACGCCAATCCCGACTCCGTCAAAGCCGCCATCGCCGTACTCGCCAAACTGTCGCCTCCCCGCATTCTCGTTCTCGGTGATATGGGTGAACTTGGTAGTGCTGCCGCTGCGATGCACGCGGATGTCGGCGCGGTCGCGCGTGATGCGGGCATTGAGTCTTTGTGTGCAACGGGTGAACTGATGCGCGACGCGGTGCGGGCATTCGGTAGCGGCGGAGAACACTTTGAGGAAATCGATGTGCTGGTCAACGCGATCAAGCCGCGCCTTGCCGCGAACACCCATGTGCTGGTGAAAGGCTCGCGCCTCATGAAAATGGAGCGCGTCGTTGCGCAACTGGTGCCAAATTATTGCGGAGCCATACACTAATGTTGCTGGAACTCTTCCAATGGCTCGCCAGGGACTATCGCGTATTCAGTGTGTTTCAGTACATCACATTGCGCACCGTGCTCGCGGCACTGACGGCACTCGCGATCTCGTTCATCATCGGGCCGTGGATGATTCGCAAACTGACGACGCTGAAAATCGGCCAGTCAGTACGCGGCGACGGCCCGCAAACACATCTGGTCAAGGCGGGCACGCCGACGATGGGCGGCGCGCTCATCATCGCCGCAGTGGCAGTGACAACATTGCTATGGGGCGACCTTGAAAACCGCTACGTTTGGGCATGCCTGGTCACGACCATCGGCTTCGGTGCAATCGGCTGGATAGACGATTACCGCAAAGTTGTTTATAAAAATCCGAAGGGGCTCTCGGCCGGAAAAAAAATGTTCTGGCAGACAGTGATCGCGGTGTTGGCACTTTCCTATCTTGCGTATCGCACCAATCTTCCGCAGCAGACCGATCTGATCGTGCCGTTCTTCAAAACTGTCGCAATCCCGCTCGGCACCTTCGGCTTCATTGTGCTCGGCTGGTTTGTCGTCGTCGGATTTTCGAATGCCGTGAATCTGACCGATGGTCTCGATGGACTCGCCATCATGCCGACGGTCATGGTCGCGTCCGCGCTCGCTATTTTTGCCTACGTTGCGGGTAACAAAGTGTTCGCCAGCTATCTTGGCGTGCCGCATATCGCTGGTGCCGGTGAACTGGCTATTTTCTGCGGTGCCATCGCCGGCGCGGGCCTGGCGTTTCTGTGGTTCAACGCATATCCGGCTGAAGTTTTTATGGGCGACGTAGGTGCACTGGCGCTAGGCGGCGCACTCGGTTTGATCGCGGTGGTATGTCGGCAAGAAGTCGTACTCATCATCATGGGCGGCGTATTCGTCGTGGAAACGCTCTCGGTGATTATCCAGGTCGCAAGTTTCAAGCTCACCGGAAAGCGCGTTTTCCGCATGGCACCGTTACATCACCACTATGAATTAAAGGGCTGGAAAGAGAACCAGGTTGTCGTCAGGTTTTGGATTATCACGATGATGCTGGTTTTGTTCGGGCTTTCGACATTGAAGCTGAGATAGGGATGAATACTTTGAGCCATGGCGCAAACACGAGCACTGGCGGGCTTTGTCAGGCATTTTATGCCTGGAAGCCCCGCCAGTGCTTGACTTTGGCAATGAAGCAATAGGCGATGGAGCAGAAAGGTGAACTGGCATGACAAACGCATTCTTGTTCTTGGCGCGGGGGACACCGGACGATCCGTCGTCGACTACCTCCAGCGAATGGGTGCTCGTGTGCGAGTCGCAGACACCAGAGCAGAACCGCCTGGTGCCGGCCAGCTACGCGCCAGCCATCCCACAGTCGAACTCGTTACTGGCAGCCTCACCAGTGCCCTCTTTGGCAACGCCGAACTCATTGTTGCAAGCCCGGGCGTGGCCATTGCTGGGCCCGCGTGTGATCCGGCCATCGCGCGGGCGCTCGCTGAAGGCAAAACTTTCATTGGGGATATCGAGCTTTTCGCGCGGGAACAAAACGAAATAACGGGAAAGAAACCAAAAGTGATCGGCATTACCGGCTCCAATGGCAAATCAACCGTGACCGCAATGGCGGGCGCGATGTGTCGCGCCGCGGGTTTGAAAACAGTGGTCGCGGGCAATATCGGTTTGCCGGTCCTGGACGCACTTTATGACGCCGAAGCGAATGGTGAGCCGGATGTTTACATCATTGAATTGTCCAGTTTCCAGCTGGAGGCAACGACTTCACTGCATCTCGATGCGGCGGCCATGCTGAATTTGTCACAGGATCATCTGGACCGTTATTGGTCGATGAAGGATTACGCCACCGCCAAGCAAAGAATATTCATGCACGCGGCACATCAGGTGCTCAATCGTGAAGACGAAGTGAGTCTGCAAATGCGCGACCCTGCATTGCCGTGCAGTACGTTTGGCATTGACGGTACGAGCAGTGCGCAGGAATTTGGCATTGATGCTGGCGCGCTTTGTGAGGGCCAAAAGCAGTTGATGTCACTTGCTGACATGCCGCTTGCCGGAATGCACAATGCCGCGAATGCACTGGCCGCATTTGCACTGTGTCGCGCCATCGATGCAGACGCGGCAAAACTTGCCGTGGGCTTGCGCCAATTCAAAGGCCTGCCGCATCGTCTGGAAAATGTTGGCAGCATCAACGGCGTCACCTTCTTTGATGATTCAAAAGGTACCAACGTCGGTTCCACCGTCGCTGCACTCAATGGCATGACCATGCCGACGGTGCTGATCGCAGGCGGCATCGGCAAGGAGCAGGATTTTTCACCGCTCGCGGACCCCGTGAGGAGGCGCGCCCGCGCCGTCGTGCTGATCGGCAAGGATGCGCGCTCGATTGAATCGGCGATCACGTCTGCGCGGGTGGACTGCGTCCACGCAATCAGCATGCAGGATGCCGTGGAGAAAGCCTATTCATGCGCCGCGCAGGGTGATGCAGTGTTGCTGTCGCCCGCTTGTTCGAGCTTCGACATGTTTAAAAACTACAACCATCGCGGCGAGGTATTCGCCGACTGCGTGCGAGCCCTGAAGCGAGAATTGGAATTGGGTTCAGGGGGCGGCCATGCTCTATAGCCCGACCGCCCCGCGCGCTGAGCTCGACATGACGCTTTTCTGGAGTGTGGCGCTGCTGCTGTCGCTGGGCCTGGTGATGGTTTATTCCTCATCGATTGCGATGTCCGAAGCCGAGAAGATGACCGGCTATCGCATGCACTATTTTCTGATGCGTCATGCGATTTATCTGGGGATCGGCGTGGTGGCGGCATTCGTTACTTTCCAGATTCCGATTGCCCTCTGGCAGAGGATGTCGCTGCCGCTATTCATCATTGGCGTGATTCTGCTGATTCTCGTCCTGATTCCGGGGATCGGCATAAAAGTGAATGGGTCACGCCGCTGGCTCTCGCTGGGCATTGTGACCATGCAGCCATCGGAACTGATGAAGTTGATCGTGGTGTTGTATGCGGCTGATTACACCGTGCGCAAAGCCGCTTTCATGCACGACTTCAAAAAAGGTTTTTTGCCGATGCTGGCGGTGATGGTGTTAACCGGCGCGATGTTGCTGCTGGAACCCGACTACGGCGCGCTGGTTGTGATCACGGCAATCGCAGTGGCGATACTATTTTTGGGCGGATTGAACTGGCGCGTATTCGCAGGATTAATTGTGCTGCTTGCCGTCGCCTTCGTCGCGCTGATTATTTTTATACCGTATCGACTACAGCGCATGGTCGGTTTCATCGATCCGTGGGCGGATGCGTTTGGCAAAGGCTATCAACTCTCGCATTCGCTCATCGCATTCGGGCGCGGCGAATGGCTGGGCGTTGGGCTTGGTGGCAGTGTCGAAAAACTTTTTTACCTGCCGGAAGCGCACACTGATTTTCTGCTCGCGGTGATTGCCGAGGAGCTTGGTTTCGCCGGTGTCGCCGTCGTCCTGTTGCTCTTCATTGTATTTATCTATCGCGTCTTCGCCGTCGGTCGCGAAGCGATGATGCGGGAGAAATACTTCGCTGCACTGGTCGCACAGGGCATAGGTGCGTGGCTCTCGGTACAAGCGTTCATCAACATGGGCGTGAACATGGGCGTGTTGCCAACCAAAGGCCTGACCCTGCCCTTCCTGTCTTATGGAGGCACCGGCATCGTCGTCAATTGCATCGCAGTCGCGGTGCTGCTCAGGATTGACGCAGAGAACCGTGCCGGCTCCACCAGTTCCGGCAAAGGCGTGCGACGGGGATGAAGCGCACCGCACTCATCATGGCCGCCGGAACCGGCGGACACATTTATCCCGGCCTGGCGATTGCCGGCGTGCTGGCGCAACGCGGCTGGGCCATTGTCTGGCTTGGCACGCCTGCCGGCATGGAGCACAAACTGGTCGGCAACGCTGGTTATCCAATTGAAGTGGTCAATATGTCCGGTGTGCGCAGCAAGGGAATCGTGACGTGGCTTGCGTTGCCGCTTGTATTGCTACGTGCATTTTGGCAAGCGCTGTTGGTGATACGCCGCGTGAAGCCGGATGTGGTTGTCTCGATGGGCGGGTACATCGCGTTTCCCGGTGGCATGATGAGTGTGCTGTGCGGCAAACCACTCGTCGTGCATGAGCCTGGCGCGCATGCCGGGTTGACCAATCGCGTACTCGCATTGATCGCGGATCGCGTGCTGGTCGGATTCCCGCAAACGTTTGAACAGACCCCGAAGAACGCACTCGCCAGGCTGCTGCCGAAGCCGAAAAACGTCGAATGGCTGGGTACCCCTGTCCGCAGCGACATCGCGGCACTCGCGGCACCCGCGACAAGATTTGCCGGTCGCAGCGGCCCGGTACGGTTGCTGATTGTCGGCGGCAGTTTGGGCGCGAAAACGTTGAACGATCTGGTCGTCGCGGCATTGGCAACGCTTCCGAAAGAAGTGCGTCCGGACGTTGTGCATCAGTCCGGGGAGAAAAATTACGACGAATTGGTCGCCGCCTATCGAAGCGCAGCGGTGGACGCTTTAGTGTTGCCGTTTATCGATGACATGGCCGAAAAATACGCGTGGTGCGACGTCATGCTGTGTCGATCAGGCGCCATCACCGTTGCTGAACTGGCCGTTGCGGGTGTCGCGAGCGTGCTCGTGCCGTTGCCATTTTTTGTTGCTGAAGAGCAGCTTGCCAATGCACATTTTCTTGCCGATGCCGGCGCAGGGTTATTGGTAAAACAGTTGGGGACGCCGCCACAGACGCTGGCGCAGCTGATCAAAAATCTGACACGCGAAAAATTGCTGGCAATGGCAAACATTGCGCGCGCATTGGGAAAGCCGGATGCGACCGAGAACTGCGCTGGCGCCTGCATGGAACTCGTTAAATGAAGCATAAAGTCAAACACCTCCACTTCATCGGCATCGGCGGCTCCGGCATGTCCGGCATCGCCGAAGTGCTCATCAATCTCGGCTACATGGTCGGCGGCTCGGATCTGAGCGAAACCGCAGTCGTAAGGCGCCTTAAGTCGATGGGGGCCAAGGTGCTGATCGGTCACGCCGCCGCCAATATTGCCGGGGCGGATGTGGTGGTTATTTCCAGTGCCGTGAAAGCGGATAACCCCGAAGTGATCGCCGCCAAAGCTGCACGTGTTCCGGTGGTGCCGCGCGCGATGATGCTGGCCGAATTGATGCGCTTCAAGCAGGGCATTGCCATTGCCGGCACCCATGGCAAGACCACGACCACATCGCTGATAGCGCATGTGCTCGGCGAGGCGGGCCTTGATCCAACCTGCGTGATCGGCGGACGCCTCAATTCGATTGGCACCAACGCCCGCCTGGGCAGCGGCGAATACCTTGTGGCTGAAGCCGATGAGTCAGATGCATCGTTTCTCTATCTGCAACCGATCATGGCGGTCGTCACCAATATTGACCAGGACCACATGGATACCTACGAGCATGATTTCGAGAAATTGAAATCGGCTTTCGTGGAGTTTCTCGAGCATCTGCCGTTCTACGGACTCGCGGTGCTGTGTGTCGATGATCCAAACGTGCGCGACATTCTGCCCCGACTGAGTAAGCCGGTGCGTACCTACGGCATGGATGAGGGCGCAGAACTGCGCGCTGTCAATGTGAGTGCGGCGAACGGGAAGATGACGTTCACGGCGGTGAACGGAACTGATCGCAGCGTGCTGGATGTGGAGTTGAATCTGGCTGGAACGCACAACGTGTTGAACGCGCTGTCAGCGATTGCGATTGCGCGTGAAATTGGCATCGCGGATGTGGATATTGCGCGTGGACTTGCCACGTTCGCCGGTGTCGGCAGACGCTTCCAGCGCTATGGCGAAATAGCCATCGCGTCCGGCGGATCGTTTACGCTGATCGATGACTACGGCCATCATCCGGTCGAGATGGCGGCGGTACTTGCGGCCGCGCGCGGTGCGTTTTCCGGCAAGCGCATCGTGCTGGCATTTCAACCGCACCGCTACACGCGTACCCGCGATCTGTTCGAAGATTTTGTGAAAGTAATGTCCACGGCAGATGAGTTGATTCTTGCCGACGTGTATCCGGCTGGCGAAGCGCCAATCGTGGCGGCGGATGGGCGTGCGCTCGCACGTGCGCTGCGCGTGACGGGGAAAGTTGAACCACTTTTCGTGGAAACGGCGAATGAAATACCCGCAGCGGTTTTGAGCCGGGTGCGCGACGGCGATGTCGTGATCACGATGGGTGCGGGTTCAGTAGGCGGTGTCGCGCCGACGCTTGCAGGTGTCGGGGGCGGTGAATGAATATGAGTGAATCCGTGAAATTCGCGTCGGTGATTCGCGGTGACGAGCGCGGCGAACGCCGCCGTGATGAGCCGATGTCCCGGCATGTCTCGTGGCGCGCGGGCGGTTGCGCAAAACAATTTTTCAAGCCTGCGGACCTCGCTGATCTGCAAGCGTTTCTGCCGACGCTGCCGAAGGACGAGCCGTTACTGTTCGTCGGTCTGGGCAGTAATCTTTTGGTCAGGGACGGCGGCTTTAACGGGACGGTCGTGTTGACCACGCCGACGCTGCGCGGGCTTCACCTCGATGCAGCGGACGCGACCATCGTGACCTCTGGTGCAGGCGTGGCCTCACCGCACGTCGCCAAATTTGCCGCGAAACATTCGCTCGCCACCGCTGAGTGGCTCGCTGGGGTGCCGGGCACCGTTGGTGGCGCACTGGCGATGAATGCGGGTTGCTACGGGACAGAGACGTGGGAGCAGGTGGTTGATTGCACGACGATTGATCGTGATGGAGCGCTACACACGCGCACGCCGGCTGACTTTGAAATCGGCTATCGCCATGTGGCAGCAAAAAGCTTGTCTGGCCCGGAGTGGTTTGTTGCGGCGCGCTTTCGTTTCCAACCGGGCGATGCATCGATTGCGCAGGCGCGCATCAAGGAACTGCTCGCCAAACGGATGGCTTCGCAACCGCTCGATAAGCCCAATGCGGGTTCGACATTTCGCAATCCAGCGGGTGATTTTGCTGCGCGGCTGATTGAAATGTGCGGCTTGAAGGGGCATACCATCGGTGGTGCGCAGGTGTCGCTGAAGCACGCCAACTTCATCATCAATACCGGCACAGCGACGGCAGCGGACATCGAAAACATGATCGCGCACATGCAGGTGACTGTGAAAGCAACAACAGGTGTTGAACTGGTGCGGGAAGTGAAGATCGTGGGAGAGGCGGCATGAATTTTCCGGCGCAACGCAGATCCCGTACCATGAACGGAGATCAAGCATTGGTGCGCTTTACCGCGCATTTATGCCATGAAAGCCGCGCCAGTGCTGGAGTTTTTCTTTGAGCATTGACGTCAAAAAGTTCGGCAAGGTCGCCGTCCTCATGGGTGGCCCAAGTGCCGAGCGCGAAATCTCGTTGCTGTCCGGCAACGGCGTGCTTGCAGCGTTGCGCGAAAAAGGCGTAGACGCGCATGCCTTCGATCCGGTGGTGAATTCACTGTTCGATTTGCCGCGCGAAAAATTCGCGCGCGCGTTTGTCGCGCTGCACGGTCGCTTCGGCGAAGATGGCACGGTACAGGGCGTGCTTGAGACCTTGAAGATTCCCTACACCGGAAGTGGTGTGATGGGCTCGGCGCTGGCGATGGACAAATGGCGCACCAAGCTGATCTGGCAGGCGGCCGGCATCCCGACGCCGAAGTACCGAATGCTCACTCCCGACAGCAACTGGGTGAGCGTGATTGACGAGTTGAAACTGCCGCTGATCGTGAAGCCCGCGCGCGAAGGTTCCAGCATCGGCGTCAGCAAAATAAAAACGGCGAACGAATTGCCAGCCGCTTTCGAACTCGCATTCAAGCTCGATCCACTGGTGATTGCCGAAGAATTTTTTGCCGGACAGGAATTGACCGCGTCGGTTGTGGGCAATGACATCCTGCCGCTGATTCGCATCGAAGCGCCCGATGGGGCATATGACTATCAGAATAAATATTTCACCGATGACACCAAGTATCACTGTCCATCCGGCATTCGCGCCGACGTGGAAGAAGAAATACGTGCGATGACATTGAAAGCGTTTCGCGTGCTGGGCTGCGATGGCTGGGGTCGCGCCGACATGATGCTGGCGCCTGACGGCCGCTACAGCTTCCTTGAAATGAATACATCGCCGGGCATGACCAGCCACTCGCTGGTGCCGATGGCGGCGCGCGCGGTGGGTTTGAGTTATCCGGACCTTTGTGTGCGCATTTTGCACGCGGCATCGCTGAAAAGTTAACCACATGGCACGCCAAACCCAACCAAGACACCCACCGGAGCCCACCGCGCATTTCACCCGTAATCGGGTGGTGGTGATCGCGGTTTCGCTGCTGGCGATGCTGGTGGCTGCGGTGCTGGTGTGGCTCACATTGACTGCGTTGCCGAAAAACTTTAACGCCTCATCGATGCTGCCGATCAAGGGGGTGACCTTTGTCGGGGACATGCAACGCATTGATGCAGGGGAGCTGAAACGCGCCGCGGGTGGCATCAGGGGCAGCATGCTGGGAACGGATCTGAACGACGTGAAGGCGGCGATCAGGCAAGTTCACTGGGTGCGCAATGCCGATGTTCGCCGCCGCTTTCCCGCGACGCTGGAGGTGAGTCTGGAAGAGCATCGCCCGTTTGCAAAATGGAATACCGGCGAACCAGAGCAAGGCACGTTAGTAAATACCTTCGGTGAAGTATTCGAGGCTGATTTCGACGAGCCGCTGCCGATATTCAGCGGCCCGCCAGGTAGCGCCAGGGAAATACTTGCCAGCTATAACGCTTTCAAGTCGCAGCTTTCAGTGATCGGCCAGACACCCGTGGTGATCGCGCTTTCGGCGCGACGGGCCTGGCAAATCAAGCTTGATAGCGGTGCGTTGCTGGAACTCGGCCGCAGCGAAGCCCAGGATCGCCTCCGTCGCTATGTGAAAGCGTACCCGGTCGTGCCCGCGCTGCAATTGGCCAATGCACAAATCGATTTGCGCTACCAATCTGGAATGGCATTGAAGCTCAAAGATGTCAACGCCGCCAAGCCTTTGACGCCGAACAGCACGAAAAAGAAAACCATTAAATCATGAAGAAACGAGCCAATGAATAAGCCTCGCGAAACCAAAAACCTGCTGGTCGCCCTCGACATAGGCACGTCGAAAATCGTCGCCATCGTGGCCGAGGTGACGCCCGACGGCGCACTGGAAATTCTGGGCCTGGGCCAGCACCCATCCAAAGGCCTGAAAAAAGGTGTGGTCGTCAATATTGAAGCGACGGTGACCGGCATTCAACGCGCGCTGGAAGAGGCCGAATTGATGGCCGACGTAAAAATTCGCGATGTACTCACCGGTATTGCCGGCTCGCACATCAAGAGCTTTAACTCGCACGGCATGGTTGCGATCAAGGACAAGGAAGTTTCGCAGTTCGATGTTGACCGGGTGGTCGAAACCGCGCGTGCGGTAAACATCCCGATGGATCAGCAAATACTGCATATCCTCACGCAGGAGTTCATCATCGACGGTCAGGAAGATGTTCGCGAACCGGTCGGGATGAGTGGCGTGCGGCTGGAAGTAAAAGTGCACATCGTCACCGGCGCGGTGTCTGCGGCGCAGAACATCATGAAGTGTGTGCGGCGATGTGGCCTGGAAGTGCGCGATCTTGTGCTGCAGCCGCTGGCCTCCGCCATCGCAGTACTGTCACAAGACGAAAAAGATCTGGGCGTGTGTCTGGTCGACATCGGCGGCGGTACCACCGACATCGCCGTTTTTACCGGTGGCGCAATCCGGCACACGGCGGTCATTCCAATTGCCGGTGACCAGATCACCAATGACATCGCCATGGCGTTGCGCACGCCGACCAAAGACGCCGAGGACATTAAAGTCGCGCACGGTTGCGCGTTACGGCAGCTGGCGAGCGTGAACGACGTCATCGAAGTCCCGGGCGTTGGCGATCGCGAGCCGCGCCAGATGTCGCGGCAGACGCTCGCCGAAGTCATCGAGCCGCGCGTGGAGGAACTCTACTCGTTGATTCAACGCGAATTGCGCGCCAGCGGATTCGAAGAACTGCTGTCCTCAGGGATCGTGCTGACCGGTGGAAGCGCTGCGATGCAGGGCATGGTCGAGCTCGGCGAAGAGGTCTTTCACATGCCGGTGCGGCTCGGCGTGCCAACCTATTCTGGAGGTCTGGCTGAAGTCGTGCGCAACCCGCGTTTTTCGACCGGTGTCGGCTTGCTGGTGTCGGGGCTGGAGCAGAAAAAGCGCGATGAACACGTACGGCTGCACAGCGCGAATTTCAAAAGTGTGTTCGAAAAAATGACGAGTTGGTTCAAAGGAAATTTTTAAGGGAAGTTTCAAGAATGGAAGTTTCTCAGCGTAATTTTTTGTTTGGGTTTTTTTCAAGTTGTTCCACAGCAGAGGAGAGTAAACATGATTGAGGTTATCGATACAGAGCAACCGGAAGCGGTCATCAAGGTGATCGGCGTGGGAGGCTGCGGCGGCAATGCGGTCGACCACATGATCGGCAACGGTGTCGCGGGGGTGGAATTTATCTGCGCCAATACCGATGCGCAGGCGTTGAAACGCAACCAGGCGAAAGTCACCATGCAATTGGGTGGCGCTGTCACCAAAGGATTGGGTGCAGGTGCCAATCCGGATGTGGGCCGCCAGGCGGCACTTGAAGATCGAGAACGCATCGCTGAGCTGATTCAGGGTGCCGACATGCTCTTCATTACTGCCGGCATGGGTGGCGGCACGGGCACGGGGGCGGCACCGATCATCGCGGAAATCGCCCGCGAAATGGGTGTGCTCACGGTGGCGGTGGTGACCAAGCCATTCGCGTTTGAAGGCAAACGCAAGAAAATCGCGGAAGCCGGCATCGAGGCGTTAAAGCAGCACGTCGATTCGCTCATCATCATCCCCAACGACCGCTTGATGGAAGTACTGGGTGACGACGTCACGTACGAAGATGCGTTCAAGGCATCCAATGACGTGCTCAATGGTGCCGTCGCGGGCATTGCCGAGGTGATCAATTGCCCCGGCATCGTCAACGTCGACTTTGCCGACGTGCGCACAGTAATGAGCGAGAACGGTGTGGCGATGATGGGCTCGGCGATGGCTTCCGGCCCGGATCGCGCGCAGGTCGCTGCCGAACGCGCGGCGGCGTCGCCGTTGCTGGAAGACGTGAACCTGACAGGTGCGCGCGGTGTGCTCGTCAATATCACGGCGAGCAAATCGTTAAAGCTCAAAGAAGTGCACGAAGTCATGAACACCATCCGCAGCTTCACGGCAGAAGACGCGACGGTGATTTTTGGCAGCGTGCTCGACGAGAGCATTGGCGATCAATTGCGCGTGACCATCGTCGCCACCGGTCTCGGCGGGTCGGTGTCCAAGCGTCAACCGCAAATGGTGTATTCGGCCCAGCCGATGGCACCGGTTTACGCAAGGACGGGTACTGATGATGCAATCGGCGCACCGATGTCGTCAGCCGGCGCGATCAATTATCAGGAACTCGATACGCCGGCAGTTACCCGTCGGCGTCGCGATGCCACGGTAAATGCAATGCAGCAATCGGGCGTTGAGATGTACGACATTCCGGCGTTTTTGAGGAAGCAGGCGGACTAGGCGCAGCGCGGCGCGACTCCAAACCAGTGCGAACCTCTGCCGCACTGGCGGGAGTCGCGTCTCTGCGCCAAGTGTAGCGAAGAGCTGACCCCCGCCGTTCGCAAACAAAAGCGCGGATCGTACTTTGGCAAAGATTGACCTGCCGCTCTGTGCCGTGAAACAATACACCCATATTGATGAGTATGGGTCTGCCTATGAAAACCACGATTGAAGTTTCAGATGTACTTTTTGCCTCCGCAAAAAAATTTGCACAACAGCGCCAAACCACGATGCGCGCCCTGGTGGAGGATGGACTGCGGCGCGTGCTCAATGATGCCCAAGCGAAGATCCAACCCGCCTTCAAGCTCAAAGACGAGAGTGTTCGGGGCAAGCGAATGTTGATTTCCGATGCACGGCGCTGGCAGCAAATGGAAGAAGACCATGTCACTTCGCGTGCCATGAAGCCGCGCCATGATCGCGGTTGACACAAACGTTCTGGTGTACGCGCACCGGGCAGAATCAGACTTTCACACGCAAGCTTTTGGGTGCCTTAAATCACTGGCCGAAGGTAGCCAGCCATGGGCGATACCGGTGAGCTGCCTGCACGAATTTTTATCGGTCGTCACGAATCCGAAGATTTTCAATCCCGCCAGCAAACACGAGCAAGCGCTCGCGCAAGTTGACGCCTGGCTTGCGTCGCCGCAGGCGCATGTCCTGCACAGCGGCTCGCAGCACTGGCGCATCCTGTCGGCGCTAACGCGGAAAGGCAAGCTTGCGGGCGGGCAATTTCACGATGCGCGCATAGCAGCTATTTGTATTGAAAATGGCGTGGCGGCGCTATGGACGGCGGACCGTGACTTTGGACGATTCAAAGACTTGAAAACCGTCAATCCCCTTTTGTGAGTGAGAAGCAAGCGCATAGCCCCGGCTTTCGCCAAACACTTCATTCATTTCCCTTGATGGCGCACCCTCCGTTTTCCACCGTTGGAGACAAATGCGGGCGACCAGTTTTGCGCGAATTGGAGACCGGAAAAGTCGACCCTTCAGCGGTCTTTCAGTTTTCACAAAATGGCCACTCAGATCGCAACCAGGAAGTTTGCGCAGTGCAATTTCATTTTTTGCGTCCGCTAATCGATACAACAAATATTGCTAAACATTCTCGCCCTCCACGCCGGCGGCAAAGGCAAGGAAACGCGCGGCAGTGGGATTGGGGACGATTGAGAGATAGGCCAGATTTAATGGTGCGGCAAGCTGTGACGCTTCCTTGGGCAGAAAATAGGCGACGTCCTGCGTGTGGATGCCACGCATCGATTCTGGTACCGCAGAAACGCCGATCCCGGCGGCGACGAGCGCAACGTTTGATAGCATGTTTTCTACCTCGGCAACGATGTGCGGAATGAACCCGGCACGGTGGCACGCGGCGACCAGATCCGCATACATGCCGACGGCACCTTGACGGCGCGTCAAGATAAATGGTTCTCCGTTCAGGGCCCGCAGAGACAATGTCGCGAGTTTTCCGTTCTTACGCTTATAGGCAGCCATTGCAAGTGGATGGACAGCGGGTAGCACCAATAGCATTTGCTCTTTCAAGAGGCGATGAAAGCTGACGCCGTCCGGTCGGGACACTGGCGTGCGCAATATGCCGATATCGAGCGCACCACTGGCCACTGACTCGGTCAACCTAGCCGCGCTGCCCTCCTGAAACTCAAGCTCGATGTCAGGATAAGCCCGCCGAAAACCGCTGATCAGGCGCGGTGCCAGCTGGTGAGTGATGGTCGAGGTGGTGAACCCGAGGGACAGTTTGCCCGTTCTGCCGTGCGCGGCGCTGCTCGCGCGCTCTTTCGCACGCTCGACGCTGGCAAGGATGGTGCGTGCCTCGTTGAGAAACACTTTGCCGCCTACCGTCAGCTCGACCCCTTTTGGTATTCGCCTAAACAACCTAAAGCCGATTTCCTGTTCCAGAGTTTTGACCTGCAAGCTTAGCGGGGGTTGTTGAATGCCCAGCCGCACTGCGGCACGGGTAAATGTCCTGGCCTCAGCGACCGCAATGAAATAACGCAAATGTCGCAATTCCACTATGCTCTCCCGATTTTTCTATATTTATTAAGTATCGATAGTATGGTGTAAATATATTTTACATACAGTTCAACCGTTGGTAGTCTCGCGAATTGACTTGCAAGCCTATGCAAAACCGCGCAATTGGCTGCCTTTGCTTTCCCGCAACAAATCACAAAATTACGCATCATTCGACGGAGACCTGCTCATTGAACAAAAAAGTGATCGCACTGGCCATTGCTGGCGCAACTTTTGCGCCAGCCCTGATGGCACAAACTGCCAATCCCGTCACGCTCTATGGCCGCATATGGTTGATGGCCAACAGCGTGAAGGCGGACGGCGGCGCGACGCCACTCGCGACGCGGACCACGGTCAACGATGGATCGTCGTTTATCGGTTTTCGCGGAACCGAAGACCTTGGGGGCGGCTTGAAAGCATTCTTCCAGATTGAGTCTGCTGCACCGCCAGACGAGGGTGGTGGTACGTTCGGCAGCCGCAACAGTGGCGTTGGCTTGAGTGGTGGTTTTGGTACGGTCATGCTCGGAAAATGGGACAGCCCATTCAAGCTATCCGCCATTTTTGTCGATCCTACGGGCCAAGTTACCATTGCCAACCAATTGTCGGTAATTAACACTGGAAATTTCAATCGGCGGGAAAACAACACGGTTCAGTACTGGTCACCCGTTCTCAGCGGCTTTTCAGCGCGTGTCATGTACGGTGCAAATGAAGGTAGAACAGCGACGGCGAACCCATCGAACGTGAGCGTCAGTCTTGACTATGCCAACGGCCCGTTCAGAATCAACTATGCGAACGAAAAGCATAAAGATCAACGCGGCTCAACGGTAACGGCCGGCGTGACGGAAACAGGACAAAACCTCGCGGGCACCTTCGTTGCAGGGCCAATCAAGATAGGCCTGCTGACCCAGAAATTCAAGTCGACCAGTCGTATTGACCGAAAGGCTTACCAGGCATCTGTGACCTATACAGCGGGCAAAAACCGTCTTTTTGTGACCCTCGGGCAAAACAAGGATGGGGCGGTATCGACGGCTCTTCAGCCAGAAAGCAAGTTTGCGTCACTTGGCTATAACTATGAGTTCTCCAAGAGAACGACATTCATGATGCGTTACGCCTCTTTGAAAAACAACGCCGCGTCAAGCGCTGCGCTCAGCGGATCCGACTTGCCGGCATTTGCGGTCGGCAATGACCCAAAAGGCTTTGGTGCCGGTCTGCGCCATACGTTCTAGGCTTCTGTGGTTTTCAAAGACAGGCACGTACGCGAGCGTTTTGTTCGCCCAGGTCTTCCCGTGCATCGTGTCGCAACTTGGGGTGGTACGGCGCCAAGCTGGTCTGAGTTTCAACCCTGCAATCTTTGGAGAAAGTGATGTCCATGAAAACAATGTGCCTGCAAGTGCTATGTATTTTTTCGTTGAGCATGGCGGTGCATGCCGCAGACATCCGCGACACATCGTGCCGCACGACGGAAGAATGCCAGGCCGAGGCAAATAAACTTCGGGGTGTTTCTGCCAAAGACGCGACCAGCGCGCGCGCCAAGGCGCAAGACCAGTTCTACTGGATCGGTCGCATCAACATGGCAACAACGGTAATGGCCGTCGAGGAGGGAGTAGTACCGCGGCAGTTTGCACGGCAGATCGCTGAGGGGGTTTCTCATTCGATCGCGCAAGCGGAACAGCCGGGCGGAAAACGGCCGACCGATGTCCTGCAAATCGAAAAAATCATCTCCGACAAGGCAGGCCCGCAAGCGACCTTGATCCATGCCGGACGCAGCCGGCAAGACATGCTGGCATCGGTTCGGGCGATGCGGCTGCGCGATGAGATACTCGATACTGCGAACGCAGTGCTCGCCGCACGGCAAGGGATGCTGGATATTGCATCGCGCAATATCGAGACGTTTGTTCCAGCGTACACCAATGGCGTTCAGGCACAGCCCATCAGTTACGCACATTACCTGATGGCATTTGCGGATTCATTTGCCCGCGACAGCCAGCGCATTCGCGAACTATACGCGCGCTTGAATCTGAGCCCGATGGGCACCGCCGTGCTGGCCAATTCCGCCTGGCCGCTCAACCGCAATCGCCTCGCAGAGCTGCTCGGTTTTGATCGTCTCGTGGTCAACTCGTATGACGCCGGTCAGGTCATCACTTATGACGTACCGATCGAAGCGGCTGGTATCGCCAGTTCGATGGCGATTCGTGTCGGTGCCATGATGGTGGACGTACACACGCAATATCACCAGACACGACCGTGGTTGTTGCTCGGAACCGATAGCACCTATACGAGCAGCGCCATGCCGCAAAAACAGAATCCCGGTGTGATCATGGGGGTACGCAGTAAAGCCTCGGACGTGGTAGCCGCCGCGCAATGGGTGACGATGCGTGCGCACAATGTTTCCCCGGGGATGGTCGACTACAAAAATGCGTGGGAATCGCCGCGCACCTTTGTACTGACCGTTGAAATGCTCAATCAGTTCGCAACGGTGCTGAAGGCGCTGCAGATCGACCCGAAGCGCGCATTGGAAGAACTGGACGGTGACTGGACCACATCGAGCGAACTGGCTGACACACTGCAGCGTGTCAACCAGATTCCCTTCCGGGTCGGACATCACTTCGCCAGCGCTGTCGTCGCCCATGCGAAAGGAAACAATCTGAAGCCCAATGAATTCCCCTTCGCGCAAGCAGTGCAGTTGTATGCCGAATCGCTCAGCCAATCCTCCCTTCCGGCTTCCAAGTTTCCCCTTGGCGAGGCAGCGTTCAGGGCAGCGTTATCGGCGGAAAATATGGTGCGGACCCGGGTCGGCATCGGTGGCCCTCAGCCGGAGGAGGTCAAGCGCATGCTTGGCCTCGCCAGAGGGACGCTGGTAGCCGACAAAGCGTGGCTTGACGAGCGCAATGCGAAACTCGTTGAAGCACACGCAAAACTCAACAGGTCGTTTCAGAATCTGGTAAGCGACTGAGTACCTTGCGCTTGCCGTGAATCGTAATTGAATCGGCAAAAGCGGCTGGCAAGACGCTCCAGTGCTTGCGCGTATTGGCGCGAGTCGCGCATGTTACGAAACGGCGAAATCCGCCAGCGCCACAAACTCCCCCACCGACAAGGTTTCTGCACGACGTTTCGGATCGATGCCGAGAGCGGCAATCACATCAGCGGAAATAAATGGCTTCAAGGTATTGCCGAGGGTTTTTCTGCGCTGACCAAATCCGGCGCTCACAAAAGTGGCGAAACGTTCTTCATTTATGGCGCGCAGTCGTTCAGTGGGTAAAGGCACCATCCGCACGATGGCCGAATCCACCTTGGGCGGTGGCGTGAACGCACCAGGCGGTACGTCGAACAAACGCTTCATCTGAAAACGATACTGCAGCATGACCGAAAGTCGTCCGTAGGCTGCGGTATCGGGCGCTGCCACCATGCGGTCAACGACTTCTTTTTGCAGCATAAAAGTACCATCGATGAGCGCATCTGCAAAGCCCGCAAGATGAAACAGAAATGGTGTGGAGATGTTGTAGGGCAGGTTTCCCACGGCGCGAAAGCGCGGACCGAGAATCGAAAAATCGAATGACAGGACATCGGCCTCGAACAAGGTGAATTTGTCTGCGGGAAAGCGTGATCGTAACGCCGCTGCGAGATCGCGATCCACTTCGACAGCGTGCAGATGATCAAGCTTGGCACTTAGCGGTTCGGTGATGGCACCAGGGCCCGGGCCGATTTCAACGACGATGTCCTCGGGCAGAGGTGCGATGGCGCTGATGATGCGGGCGATGTAATGGCGATCAGTAAGGAAGTGCTGGCCGAAGCGTTTCTTTGCGCGTGGCAGCATGCTTATGCGCGGCGGGTCGTTTGCGTTGAAAGCAGAACAGCCAAATCAATCGCCGCCTTCATGCTGCCGGTTTCGATTTTTCCGGAACCAGCCAAGTCGAGCGCGGTGCCGTGATCGACCGAGGTACGTATGATCGGCAAGCCGAGCGTGACATTCACGCCCTCACCGAAGCTTGCATATTTAAGGACTGGCAAACCTTGATCGTGATACATCGCGAGAACCGCATCGGCGTTCTGTAAATGATGCGGCGTGAACAAGGTGTCGGCAGGCAGCGGTCCTTCGAGAAGCATTCCCTCCGCTTTCAATATTTCCACCACTGGAATAATGACATCGATCTCTTCGCGACCCAGATAGCCGCCTTCGCCTGCATGCGGGTTCAAGCCGGAGACCAGTATGCGCGGTTGCGGGATGCTAAATTTTCCGTTTAGGTCGGCATGCAAAATGCGCAACGTGGCTAAAAGCGCTTCACGGGTAATTGCGGCAGGTACATCTTTGAGTGCCAGATGGGTCGTGGCGAGCGCGACACGCAATACCGGTGCCTGGCGTCCGACCAGCATCATGACGACCCGTGGCGTGTTGGTCCTTTCTGCAAGGTATTCGGTGTGGCCAGTGAAATGGATGCCTGCATCGTTGATGATGCCTTTGTGCACGGGGGCTGTCACCATCGCGGCGAACTCGCCGGAAAGGCAGCCGTCAAGGGCGCGATCAATCAGGCGCAGGACGTACTGGCTGTTCGCGCGATTGAGTTCGCCCGCCTTGACGCTCGCCGTCAAGGGTACATGTTCGATATGCACATTGTGAGCCGGGCACGGCCAATTTATTTTTAGCGCCGCGGCGCGTTGCGCCAGCAGGTCGCGGTCGGCTAGCAAAACGTAGTTTGTATCTACGTAAGATGCCAGCGTTGCCGCAATGAGCACGCACAAATCGGCACCGATGCCTGCGGGTTCGCCGGAGGTGATGGCGATTGTGGTGGGCATGGATGTGCGCATGGATTGGTTCTTCCCTCTCCCGTCCTGGCGGCGGGATCGAGACAGAGAGAGTGCGTCGGTTACTTCTCTTCGAGCTTCATCTCAACAAATGCCCGGTCACGCGCCTGCCTCAGCCAGTCGTCCACCGCCTCATCGGTTTTCCTCAGACGAATGACGTTGCGTGCAGCGGCACGGCGGCGCTCTTCGGAAACGCCTTCGGTGCGGCGCTCCTGCACCTGCAACAAATGCCAGCCAAACTGGCTTTGAACCGGCGCTGAAATCTCGTTATCGCGAAGCTGGTTCATTGTGCGTTCAAATTCGGGCACCGTATCGCCGGGCGATAGCCAGCCCAATTCACCACCCCTTGTCGCGGAAGGATCATCCGAGTGAACCTTGGCTAATTCTGCAAAGTCGGCACCACCGACGATGCGCTCACGCAGCCGCGCCAGACGTTCGCGTGCGTCGTCTTCGCTCACGCCTTCCTTGGGCTTGATCAGGATATGGCGCGCGCGCGTTTGCTGGATCGTTGCCTGATTACTGCGGCCTCGCTTGTCGAGCAATTTCACGATATGAAAGCCGTTCGCGCTACGCAAAATGTCGGTAACTTCGCCCGGCTTCAGGGCAGAAAGTGCTTCCAGAAAAATCGCCGGCAAACGGCCCGACGGACGCCAGCCAAGGTTGCCACCCTGAAGCGCGTCGGGCGCGTCGGAGAATTGTGCGGAGATCTGCGCAAATTCTGAGCCTTTGCGCAATTCGGCGAGTGCCTGTAATGCGCGTTTACGTCGTGTTTCGATCTGTGCCGAGGTCGCCTGCTCTGGAACCTGCACCAGAATATGCGCCAGCCGGAATTCCTGATCGGTGCTTGCCTCGCGCGCCTCGAGCAGCAATTGCGTATCGATTTCCGCGTCGGTCACGTTGATGTTTCCGCCAACCTCGCGTTCGCGCAGGCGTGTTTTCATTACTTCACCGCGGATTTCTTCGCGAAATTTCGACCAGCGAATTCCATCCTCCTCTGTCAAGCGCCTGAATTCGGTCATCGACAGACTGTTTTCGTCGGCGATGCGCTGCAAGGTTTTGTCCAGCGTGCCGTCATCGACCTTGATGCCGGTTTCCTTTGCCTCCTGAATCTCGACAAGGTCCTGCACCATTCGATCCAGCAGCTGTTTCCTGAGCACATCGGCCGGCGGCAACTGGGTACCCTGTTTTTTCAATTGTGAGGCAACCGTTGCCATGCGGTCGTTCAGGTCATTGAGCGTGATCACTTCGTTATTGACCACCGCAACAATGCGATCAAGTTCGATCACGCCACCGGGTTTGACGGGGGCGGAAATTCTGGTATCCAGCTTTGGCGCTGGTGGCGTAAACAATGGGTTCAACGCGCCAGGTGCGGCCAGCGGTGCCTGTGCACTTGCAAACGAGGCGGCGGCGGCGACTGCCAATAGACAAATCCGATAAACCTGGGACAAACGATGATTCATGACGAGCTCTCTACGAAAATTATCGACCGTATTGGTCACCGGCACGATCATCAGACCGCCGGTAGCCGGAAATGTTCTGCTTCAGCGTTTCCAGCGGATTGATGCCCAGTTTGGATAGCCCCTTCAATTCCAACTGGACCTGGATCGAATTTGAATACTTCTCGGCGGCAGTGGCAAAACGGTGCGCCACAAGACGCAATTCCCAGCACCCTTGATTATACTCGACGCCGAGCAAGCCCTCTAGCAAACGCCGATCACGTAACGAGTAGTTGGCCCGTGCCAGCAGCGTCCATGCGGGTGCCACCCGGCCGAACGGCCATTGAGTTGAAATATCGATTTGTTTGAGTGATTCGCGGGTAAAGCGATAGCTGAAATTCAGCAGCCGCCCGCCCTCGGCGTTATAGCGCGCGGAGACATTGGTTTTCTGGAATTGTTTGGTCGATGCCGAATACTGAAACCCGGAATCGAGCGTCCAGCTATCCGAAATCTGTCCCGACAGCGCAGCCAGAAAATCGGAGCGGCTAATGCTGCCCTGCGTGGTGCCGGAAATGCCCAGTGCGTCATTTGACGCCAGTGTCACGCGCTGCGGGGTGAAATAATAGCGCTGGCCGATGGCCGCCCGCAGCCGCTCAATGCCGGTGAGGTCTTCAATAAAACGCGTGGTGACGGCAGCGGTGGCTTGCCGCGCATCGGAAATACGATCACCGCCGACGAACAGGTTTTCATTAAAAATTTGCGCGAAACTGAAGTCGGTTTCTGCGGTGGAAAACAGTGGCAGCCTGCTTTGGTTGCGGAACGGCACATAAAGCAGAAACAGCCGCGGCTCCAGCGTTTGTGTGATCGCCTGCCCGGCGAATGTGGCCGCGCGTTCGAACGCCAATCCACTATCGACACTCAACAGCGGCAGCGTGCGTGTTCCCCCTGCAAAGCCGCTGGTATTTCCGGTCAGATCGTAGCGGGTCGCGTGGAAACCAATTTTGGGCGTGATAAACCCGTACGGGCGCGTGATCGGATAGGACGCAGACGGGTAGATCAGCCAACGGTTCCCGCTGACCAGCGTCGGGTGTTCGAATGCGGTAAATTCGCCGATCGTATTAAGCTCGATGCCGTTCCAGCGACCGGGACGCGCATTAAACGAAATCTGCGGCGCCAGCTTGTAGGGCGTCAGAATTAATTGCGCGGTAGGGTCCTGGAGGGTCTGGAAACTCAAATAACGCGTGGTCAAATTGCCAAAATCGGAAGCATAGGTGAGCGCGACATCGCGCGGCAAATTGGTTTGCGCGGTGTTACTGATGCGGGTGGAAAGATCGCGAAAGTAATTGTCGTCCGATACTCTTTGCGCGTTGATCGAAGCGCTCCAGCCGGGTGCCAGCCATTTGTCCAGATTCTGATAGTGGCGCACCGAGGCCAGATAACGATCACGTTCGGCAACACGGTCGTTCGGCAGAAATTCGGTATCGAGCTGCCCAAAATAGCCGCGGTCGAGATAACGAAACTCAGCGCCGAGCTGCACGCCGCGCCTTGAGAAAATTTTCGGCGTGATCGTTGCATCCAGATTCGGCGCAATGTTCAGGTAGTAGGGAACCGCCAGCTCAAGACCACTGTTGGATGAGGTGCCGATCGTCGGTGGCAGAAAGCCGGATTTGCGTTCGTTGTTCAACGGGAACGTCATGTACGGCATATAGAGAATCGGCACGCCCTTGAATTCAACATAAGCGTTGTAGCCGGTGCCGATGTTGCGCGCCCGATCCAGCGACAATTCCGAAATCCGCAGATACCACTCGTTCTCGTCGAGCTTGCAAGTGGTGTAGAAGGCGCCGTAAAGGCGCTCCTGATCCGGGCCCTCAAAATCCATGTGTCTTGCCGCGCCGCGCGCCTCGAAGCGCTGCGCCGGACGCGTCGGGTTTTTGGAAAAGAAAAAGGCGGGATCTTCCAGGCTGCCAATTTCGGTCTCGACCTTGAGTTTGAGATCACGACCTGAAACGACATCACCATCGCGGTTCATGCTCACCTTGCCGCGTGCGATCGCGGTGTCGGTCTCTTTATCATAATCAAGCCGCTCAGCGTTGACCGCCATGTTGCCCTGGGTAAGCGAGACATCGCCAATCGCCGATACGCGTTTCTCCACGACCGCATCAATATTGTCGGCCGAGATGACGCGCGGCCCGCCTTTTGGCGGACGGCCGATCAGCGCGCCCGGTGTGGGCAACGTTTTGTCGGCCTTTTGCCCATCGCGAATGGCGGCATCGAGCTCGGCTTGCGTCGGTGGAGTGGTTTGCTGTGCATACACGGCGGCCTGCCCGGCCAATAGCAGCGCAACTGCGGCAGCCAGACGTGAACGTATTAGCCGAAAAGGTGCGGGTAAATCACTCATGCGAACAGAGGGAAAAGCCAAGGGGGGCGAATGGTAAAATTCCGGCTGTCAAAATAACAAGAATCCACATGATTGAGAATGCTTCACCACGCATGCAGGCACTGACTGCGTGGCTACAGCCGCTATTGGCCAGCGAGGGTACGTCTGATTTCAAACTCACCCCCGCGTCTGAAGATGCCAGTTTTCGCCGCTATTTTCGCATAACCACCCCGTCCGGTACGCGCATCGTCATGGATGCGCCGACGGCGCTCGAAGATTGCCGCCCGTTTATTAAAGTGGCTGAGCTGATGAGTGATGCCGGCGTACGAGCACCAAAGATATTGGCGCATGATTTGGCGCAGGGTTTCCTGCTCCTCACCGACTTGGGCGCACAAACGTATCTGGATGTGTTGAACGACGACAATTTTGATGCGCTTTTTCGTCCCGCCAATGATGCGCTCGTGAAATGGCAGCTCGCCTCGAAGCCCGGCGTGTTGCCGCTGTATGACACCGCATTGCTCAAGCGCGAGTTAAGTCTGTTTCCGGATTGGTATATCGCCAAACACCTGCAAGTGGAACTGACGACCAGGCAACGCGAAACGCTTGAGCAGATGTTTGCGTTGATCGTCAATTCAGCCCTCGCGCAGGAACGCGTCTATATGCATAGCGATTACATGCCACGAAACTTGATGGTCGCAGATGACGCCCCGGAAAATAATCCCGGCGTGATCGATTTTCAGGACGCCGTCTATGGGCCGATCAGCTACGACATCGCCTCGCTATACCGCGACGCTTTCATTTCGTGGGATGAAGAACAAATACTCGACGGCACCATCCGCTACTGGGAAAAGGCCAAGAAAGCCGGATTGCCGGTACCCGCCGCATTTGACGATTTTTATCGCGACGTCGAATGGATGGGTCTGCAACGCCACCTCAGAATTCTCGGTATTTTTGCGCGCATCAATTATCGCGACGGCAAACCGCAATACCTCGCCGACACGCCGCGCTTTGTGCATTACGTGCGCAAGACTTGCGAGCGGTATCAGGAGTTGTGGCCGCTGGTGAGGTTGTT
>JBKJMK010000168.1:0-3533 GCA_046596005.1 Usitatibacteraceae bacterium
ATACCGGATATGGCGGAAACAAAACGTCTCGGCATCGGCTACATGCCGGTCGTATTTCCCGGCTTTTCCTGGTTTAATTTGCAAACTGCACGCGGCCAAAACAAGATGGCGATCCTCAATCAAATCCCGCGCCGCTGCGGTAATTTTCTCTGGCGCCAAATTTCAAGTCTTTTGGACGCGCGTGTCGAGATGATCTTCGCCGCAATGTTTGATGAAGTCGACGAAGGCACCGCCTTATTCCCAACCGAGCCCCGCCAGGACCGGCTACCGAAAGGCGGGCAAATGTCGTTTCTCAATCAGGACGGCTGCGCACTTGCCGATGATTGGTATCTGCGCATTATTGGCAAAGCCGCAGACTATCTGCGCCGAAACGAGGTTCCGCCGACAAAGCTAGACACCGTCATGCGGCCGTGAACCTGGCGCCGCGGCTGCCACGGAGTGCTCCGCAAGGATTTTCAAGTGCGAGTGCCCATGGAAGCAAATTTACAATTTGAACTCAAGCACCTGTGAGGCTGCTAGAGCATTTAGGCTGCTGACAGACCCGCTAATGCCAGAGTTTCAAATTCATTGCGCCTGCAAGAATGCGTCGACCTCAATTTCAACAAGGTGCGCCGGGTCGATCAGTTTCGACACCTCAACCATGGTGGCCGCCGGTCTTGTTTCTGCGAAGAATTCGCCGTGAACACGTCCGATGACTTCCCACTGCGAGATGTCAGTCACGAAAATCCGGGTACGCACGACATCAGCAAATGAAACGCCCGCCACTTCCAGTGCACGTCCAATTTTCTGCAAGGCATAACGCGTTTGTGCGGCGGCGTCGCCAACGCCGACCACATTGCCATTTTCATCCGTCGCGGTGGTGCCGGATACCCAAACGTGATTGCCGATACGAACTGCGCGGGAATAGCCAACGATCGACTCCCATGGTGCGCCGGAGGAAATGTTTTGCCGCCCGGCCTTATCCATTGATCGCCACCAGGTTATCGCGGGCATCGACGCTTACCTGCTGATCCTGATAGATAAAATATTCCACGCGTTCATTCCCACTCGATGGTCGCCGGTGGCTTGCCCGAAACGTCATAAACCACCCGATTAAATCCGCGCACTTCGTTGATAATGCGGTTCGATACTTTTCCGAGCAGCGAATACGGCAGTTCGGCCCAATGCGCTGTCATGAAGTCGGTGGTCTGCACGGCCCGTAGCGCGACCACGTTTTCATAGGTACGACCATCACCCATCACGCCAACACTCTTTACAGGCAGATAAACAGCGAAGGCCTGCGCAACATTGTCATACCAGCTATTACCTTGGAAATCTTTGGTGGCGCGCAGTTCTTCGATAAAAATCGCATCGGCGCGACGCAGTAAATCGGCCGCCTCGCGCGTGACTTCGCCGAGAATGCGCACACCCAGACCCGGGCCGGGGAAGGGATGCCGAAACACCATCGCGCGCGGCAGGCCGAGTGCCACACCAAGGTTGCGGACTTCGTCCTTGAACAATTCGCGCAGCGGTTCAAGCAACTTTAGATGCAGGGATTCCGGCAAGCCACCAACGTTGTGGTGCGATTTAATCGTATGTGCTTTTTTTGTTTTTGCCGATGCGCTCTCGATCACATCCGGATAGATCGTGCCCTGTGCCAGCCATTTTGCCGACGGCAGTTTTGCCGCTTCACGCTGAAAAATTTCGACGAATACGCGACCAATGATTTTGCGCTTTTGTTCAGGGTCGGATACACCTTTGAGCTGACCGAGAAATTCCTCTGTGGCATCGACATGAATGATCTTCATGTGCATGTGCTCACCAAACATCTCCATGACCTGCCTGCCTTCATTGAGCCTGAGCAAACCGGTATCGACAAACACGCAGGTGAGCTGATCACCAATCGCGCGTTGAATCAGCGCTGCCGCAACGCTCGAATCGACGCCTCCGCTAAGGCCGAGAATCACTTCCTCGGCACCGACCTGTTCGCGAATATGTGCAATCGCCTGCGGCGCGTATTCCGGCATGTTCCAGTGCGCCTGGCAACCGCAGATGTCGTGCACAAAGCGATGATAGATGGCGCTACCTTGCCTGGTGTGGGTAACCTCGGGGTGAAACTGAACGGCATAAAAGCCGCGCGATTCATCCGCCATCGCTGCCAACGGCGTCGTTTCATTCGATGCAATCACAGAGAAGCCGGGCGGGAGTTCAACGACTTTATCGCCATGGGACATCCACACATCGAGCAGGCCGTGGCCGTCCGTGTTCGAGCGGTCCTGAATGCCTTCAAGCAGTTTCGAGTGTCCGCGTGCACGCACCTCGGCATATCCAAACTCACGCACCAAACCACTTTCAACCTTGCCACCCAATTGCGCTGCCATCGTCTGCATGCCATAGCAAATGCCCAACACGGGAATACCTAGTTCGAACACGACTTGAGGCGCACGTGCGGTGCCTTCTTCGATAACCGATGCGTGGCTGCCGGAAAGAATGATGCCTTTGGCATTGAACGCGCGAATCTCGGCTGCCGGCATATCGAACGGGTGGAGTTCGCAGTACACACCGGCTTCACGTACCCGGCGTGCGATGAGCTGCGTGACTTGCGAACCAAAATCGAGGATAAGTATTTTGTCGGCTATGCGTTCCATACGATCAGTCCACGGCGGCAGATTTACGCGTTCGGTGAGTAGCAAAATATCGCCACGCGATATAGAGCGCAATAAACTGCATGATGGCACTCAGGAAAAAAGTAGCGCCGATACGCCAGTCGTTGGCCGGATAATGGCTGACCTCGGCGAGGACCCCGGTGCCGATGATCGGCACTACCACAATGCCGAGACTGCCCAATGATTGCAATGAGCCCATCAACGCACCCTGTTCACGCGGATCGGTCGCTTTGGACACGATTGCCTGCAAGGCCGGGCCAGCGGCGAATGCGAGCAGGTTGCAAAGGATGAAGACGTACATCATCCATCCCTGAGTCGCCAAACCGTACAGTACGTAAACAATCGCGCCCGAGGCAATGCCCAGCAGCGATAGCTTTACTTCGCCAAAGCGCTTGATCAGCCAACCCAGCAAACCGGCCTGCACCACGGCTGAGGTAAGGCCGACGCAAAACAGCGCGATGCCGTTTTCAAGGGGACTCCAGCCGAAGCGAAAATTTGTATAGAGCACCCAGGTCGTTTGCAGCATGACCTGTGCGAACGTGACGAGCGCGAAAACGGCAACCAGCCCGCGAATATCGGGCCGCCTGGCAAGCCTCGCCAATGAAGAGAATGGATTCGCCCGGGCCAGCGAAAACGCGGTTCGTTTTTCTTTTGGTAACGATTCCCGCACAAAGCAATAGCCGAATATAAAGTTCGCAGCGCATAGACCCGCAGCGACATAGAACGGCAAATGCAGATTGATACTGCCGAGCAGGCCGCCCAACATCGGCCCGCAGATGAAGCCCAAGCCAAACGCGGCACCGATCATGCCGAAGCTTTTTGCCCGATTATCAGGGGTCGACACATCGGAGGCATAGGCGCTTGCAACCGACATGCTGGCCGAGGACA
>JBKJMK010000144.1:0-3791 GCA_046596005.1 Usitatibacteraceae bacterium
ACAACGTTATGATGTATTAAGCGTAAAACAGCTGGAAACAAATATCAAACGGCTGGAGCGCGAGATGGTTGCAGCGGCACGAAATCTGGAGTTTGAGAAAGCTGCCGAGCTACGAGATGAGCTCAGGATGCTGCGAAACAAGCTGTTGGTGGTAGGCGGCGGAGACGCTGTCGGCGAGTAGAGGAGATGATGTGCGCGGCTGGTAAATTGCAATTCAATTTTTGAAGAGTCTGAAATGAAGGTGCTTTTTGTCTGCATGGGAAATATCTGCCGTTCGCCGACGGCTGAAGGCGTATTTCGCAAGCTCGCCATGGAGCGCGGTTTGTCTGGTCAACTGGAAATTGATTCGGCAGGAACGCATGGTTTCCATGTCGGCCGCCCACCGGACCCGCGTAGTATCGAACACGCTGCACGCCGAGGCTACGATCTCACCGCATTGCGCGCACGAGAGGTAGTTCCGGCTGATTTCGAGCGCTTCGACTATGTGATTGCGATGGACGGGAACAATGTTGAACATCTGAACGCGTTTTGTCCTGATCACCATTTAAAAAAAGTTCGACTGCTGCTCGACTACGCTCGCGCCGGTAAGAGAAGCGAAGTGCCTGATCCCTACCAGGGCAAACCAAAAGACTTTGAGCGCGTACTGGATCTGATCGAACAAGGGTGCCGTGGCTTGGTCGATCATCTTATTGAAGAGCGGTGGGTACTCGCCAAAAGGCGTAGTCGTTCGCCGTTCAAGGAATAATATGTTCGAAGGCTCGCTTTCGCTTGTTGCATACGTCAAGATCTTCGTCGCGATGATTGTTATCGTCAATCCGCTCGGCATCATGCCGGTGTTCGTGGCGATGACTGCTTCGCACAATGACACGGAACGCATGCGCATCGCCAGAATCGCGGCGCAAACAGTTGCGGTGGTGTTGCTCATCTCCGCAATCCTGGGAGAACGCATTCTGGATATGTTCGGGATTTCCATCGCCAGCTTCAAAGTGGGCGGTGCGATCCTCATCATGCTTAACGCAATGGCGATGATGCAGGCGATGCCAGCGCGCGACAAGCAAACACCTGAGGAAGCAGAGGAGGCCGAAGACAAGGCGAGCGTGGCTGTCGTCCCTCTGGGCGTCCCGCTACTTGCCGGCCCCGGTGCCATGTCCACCATCATCATTTATGCAAGCGAAAAAAAATTCGTGTGGCATTTATTTGCCGTTTGTGCGACCGCTATTGGCGTTGCTGTTGTGACGTGGGTTGCTTTGCGCATCGCCATTCGCGTCGGCCGGCGCATGAGCACCACGACCACCAACGTCGCAACGCGCATCATGGGATTATTGCTTGCAGCATTGGCGGTCGAGATTTTCGCAGGCGGAATCGTGGAACTGATTCCCGCATTGGGAAAACCGGATGTGTTTCGGTATGGAAACTAGCGCAAGCATGTGTTTGCTGCGAATCACGTCGCGACGATATTGCCTTTCCAGCGGCGTAGATGTTTACGACTGATGTGGCACGCAGGAGCTGCTCACAATTATCGCGATGTTAAAATTGGAAAGTCGAGAACTGGCGGGGTTCTTCAGCCAGTTATGCCTGTAAACCCGCCACAGTGCCAGAGTTCTTCGATAATTTTTTTAGAACCCGCCGGTCGCCAGCCAGACATCCACTTGGTCCAAGCGGTCATTCCCCCAAAACGGTTCGCCGTCAACAATGATGAAAGGTGAGCCAAAAACGCCTTTTGCCAACGCAGCGTCGACTTCATTTTTAAGCCGCTCCTTGATCAATGGATCAGCCATTGCGGCAAGTACTTCCGCGCGGGCTTCCCCCAGCGTGGCTGCGATGTCGGCGATTTTTTCTGCGGATGAAATGTCGATACCTTGTCCAAAATAGGTGGCGTAGCAGGTTTGGGCAAACCGCTGGGCTTTCATTTCATCACGATCCGTCAGCCAGTAAAATGCCCGTGCCGCATTCTGCGTGCCAATGGGAAAACTGGCCGGTTGCATATAGGGAATTTTCAGCAAGCGTGCCGTGCGTAAAAAATCGCGCACTGAGTACGGGCCCTTCAACGGTACGCTGACCAACGGCGCGGTGCCTGCCGCTTTGAACATGGGCCCCAGCAGAATCGGCCGCCAAGTCACGCGCCGTTGATGACGTTCAGCCAGCGCATTGATTCGCGTGGAGGCAAGATAGCCGTAAGGGGAGGAAAAGTCGAAATAAAAATCGATGGCTGGTTTGTCGCTTGACATGGCATTTCCGATGGAGATTTTTTAAGAATTACGCGTTGTAGCAATCATAGCCGAATGTGCAAAATCAGCTGCGCAAACAAAAGGCCCCGTTCAATTGAACGGGGCCTCATGCACTCTTTTCATTACGATCCCACCGCCCGCATTTTGAAGAGGGCGGCAACGCTAAACTGCACCTTTCCCTTCACCATCTATCTCATTCGCGTTGACATTTTTGGTCTCAACGAACTGTAGCGGCTCACTGGCGACTGGTCGGGGCCCGCGAGTGCGCGGTGTACGGCGACGTGGCACTTCATCCTCGACGGGCGTTGCAGGCGCGGCGGGTGTTGGCAAGGTCTCAATAAATACCAGTGGCTCGCTTGCAACTGCATCGCGATTGCGGCGTCGCGCGGGGCGCGGTGCGGATCGCATTGATGCTTCGTCGTCGATCTGGTCAACTTGTGCTGCCACAACAGGCTGTGCTGTTTCGATGCCCGGCTCCAAGTAAGCAAGCGAAGGCACTTGCGTTGATGTTGGCGCAGGAATCAACACTGCGTCTACTGTTTGATCAGGCAGCGGCACGGGAGAGGGCGCTTGCTCATGCGTGACAAAAAGCGGTGCGGTTTCGGGTGCGGTTACCTGCGCATGTGACGCTGACACTGTAATCGGCGCGGCCGCTGCAATGGCGACTGCAAGTGGCGCGGACATATCTTTATCGTGATGCCCATTTGATGAGACTGAAATGGCTTGGATGTCAGCGAGCGAACCTTCCGTGCCTGGCAATGTTTGTGGACCATTCTGTTCGGTGCGTAGTTCGCGTCCCTCACGATTGCCACCCCGACCACCACGCCCACGACGGCGACGTCCGCGGCCTTCGCCTTCTTCTCCTGACTCCGCTGGCTTGGATTCCAGCGCGGCTTTGGGTTGCTGTTGCTGCCGGGGTTTCTGTGCCTGAGGTGCCTGCGCAAGCCCGCCCAAAACTGGTGTGGCGGTGTCAACTGCCTTGTCGGTACGCGGGTCGCGTCCGTCCGGACGACTGCGTTCACCGCGCGGCCCGCGCTCCTGGCCGGATTGTCCCTGCGGTCGATCTTTGCGATCACCCCGCTCGGTACGATCACCACGTTTCCGCTCACCATCACGTCCGTCGCGGCGCGCGCGATCACCGCCGCGTCCGTCGCGACTTTCGCGGGCAGGTCTTGTGGGTGTTGTCGGCTGCGCTGCGGGCGGTTGCGGTGCCGACTCTGCGCTGAACAGGCTGGCGAATCGCTTCCATAACGAAGGTTTCAATCCATCGGATACAGCCACGGCTGTCGCACGCGGCTTGGATTCGGCTGATATTGGTGCAGGTTGTGTCGGCGTAATGCCCTTAACGATTGGTTCAGGGCGGGCAGGTTTAGCGTCCAACTCGGCCGCCTTTGTCGCAGCGACTTCCTCAACAGGGCGATTGACCATCTGGTAGCTCGGCGTTGCCAGATCGAGCTTTTCAGAATCCGAACGGAGGCGTTCAACGTCGTAGTTTGGTGTTTCAAGATGAATGTTCGGGATGAGCAGAACATTTACTTTGAAACGCATCTCCAGCTTGTGAAT
>JBKJMK010000162.1:0-7199 GCA_046596005.1 Usitatibacteraceae bacterium
TCTCAATGGATCGGCAACCGTACTGTAGCGCCGCCACCAAACAAAAGGCCCATGGATGGATTGCCCGCGCTTGTGACCGCAATCGCCGGGCCATGGGTTTGTTTTCTATCAATGTCCTTGCGGAAATCGGCTGGTTTGGCCGCTTTCAGTTGCACAGATCAAACGGCCATCTTGCGGCAAGCCTCGGCGCAACGACGGCACGCTTCGGCGCAGCGCTTACAGTGATCCATGTCGTGCGCGTCGCATTGATTTGCACACCAGTCGCAGATGTCCGCGCACAGTATGCAGGTCTGCTTGGCGAACGGGCTGTTGCGGGCAGTTGCATCGGCGCACAACCGACAGATCGCCGCGCACTCAATGCAACAGGCTGGACACGCATTCGCACTCTCCTTGCCGACCATGTGCGCGAAACAGTTGCCGCACTCGGTCGCGCAGTCGTTACAGGTCTCGATGCAGTACTTGGCACTTTGGTCCAGATGATGACTCATGGTGTGTTTCCTTTCGTTGAGGTCGTGAGATCTTGGCGTGTCCGCAACACCTTAGGCTGGCGGCGCACCTTTTTATTCGATCACTTCTTCTGACCGAAGATGATCCAACCGAGCGACGCATCAAGACCGAGAATAAGTAAAGTGGGAATCCACATCCAACTCAATCCACCCATCGCGCCGTTCCCACTCATCCCGCCGCTCATCATTGTTCCGGTCATGTCACCGCCGCCGAATAACAAAAGCAGCACGATGACGATGGCAAACGCGATAGCGAGTGCTGTTTTGGTTGCTGTGTTTATCAGATTTATTTCCCTGCATAGGTTGGCTTGACTGCTGCCTTCGGAAGTAACGATCCAATGGGCAAATTATTACGACGAGGCGTGCCGTAGTGCATGAATATGTTTACGCTAAAAATGGAGCTTGTTCTGTGCGTTGTCGAACATAAAACCGATTGATCGGTCAGCGGCCTAAGACGCCGTGCCGGTCGTGGTCGGCGTCGCAGGCAAAGGCGATGTCGAAACGATCTTTCAGGCCAATCAAGTTTTGCATGGCGTAGATTGAGGAGGGATCCATGCGACGTCGGCCATCCCGGTCAGCAGTGATAAAACGGAATGTTGGATCGACGCTGTCATTGACGACGGTGATATGCAGATTGGTGCCCCGAATCGCATCCATGTCGGGTACATTAACCAGATCGCTCACGTAGGCGTTGAGATAGTCATGCCGGTGGGTCGTCGCAGCGCGCAACATTCTGTCAAAAACTCATGCTCAGGGAAAGTCTGAACGTGCGTGATTCGATGGGGTGGAAGTGGGTGTCGGCCACGCCTTCCGCCGGTTCGCCGCCCAAACGCGACGTGTAGTAATAGTCGATCGCCGATACGCGCCGGTTGGTCAGGTTAAAGCCATCAAGCTTCACCTGTAACGATGGGCTTAGCTTATAGCCGATGCTGCCATTCACCGATGCCGTGGCCTTCGAGCGGACCGCATTGTCTTCTCTCAGCGGACGCGGACCGAAATAGCGGAACTGCACCGCACCAAACCACGGGCCCAGATTGTCGACGGCCACGGCGAGCGAGGCAACGCCTTCTACTGCTCCCGGAATACGATTGCCTTCGAGAGCGCTGTCGCGGAACCGTGCTTGCGCGAACGCGAGGTCTGCATCGATGGTTAGCCAGTCATTCACCTTGTAGTAATTTGCCAGCTCAAATCCCACCCGTTTGCTTGGCCTGCCCGCCTCGGTGGTACCGGCATCGCCGACGAAAATCAACTCGGAATCGAAATTGAGCTGGTACACCGATAGCGACGTTTGCAGTCCCGGCAGCGGCAAAGTACGCATGCCCAGCTCAAAGCCCTTTGACCGCGACAACGGCGTGACGCGATCTACCTTGTCGCGCGTCTTCGGGTCGATATTGATCACCGTGCCGCGCGCATCGTTGCTGTGAAAGCCACTGCCGAAATTGATATAGAACTCGGTGTTCGCCCAGGGGCCGAAGATGAAGTTCAGCTTCGGATTGGCGATGCTGGCCGTGCGCGTGCCGGAATTTTCCGCCTGATCGCTGTTGACGTTGAAGCGGTAAGAGTCTGCGCGCAAACCGGCCACTGTTCTGAATGTTGAAGTCCATTTTGTGACGTTGTCGAACCACACACCGGCACTCGATTCAACGACGTGGTCGCTACGGGTGGATGAAATCACCTGCCGTGCCTTGGTGTTTTGCAGCGCATTGCGGACATTGTCATTTTGCAACTGCAAGCCGATCTGGTTCGACCCTTCGCGGCCAAACAGATTGCTCGCCCATGCATGGCGCAGGTTGACTGCGGTCATGGTTCGCTGATCGGGCTGGGAAAACTGATCGCCGTCCACCGGGTTATCAAGGAAGTAGGTGAAGTTCGAGTAGAGGTTGAGCTTCCAGTGTGCAACATAGGCATTGACTTCGGTCGAGGAGGTCCCGGTACTTTGGCGCCACGCACCCGAGAGGCTATAGCGATGTGATTTGCCGCCGTCTGTTGGATCGATAAGATCGAAGCGGTCCAATGCGCCACTATCGACGGCGCGACGCGGGATCTGATCGGTGGCATTCCATTTCGCGTCGTAGCCCATCGCGGTCACATTCCAGCCAGTGGCCTGGTCACCCCGCGAGTAGCGCAACACCGCGTTTACTTTCTGAAATTCATCCGGCTTGGTGAAGGGCCCGTCATTGCGCATCACTTCGAGTGCATACAGCAGCTTGCCCGAAGCGAGCGCAGGCGAATCAGCGACCAGCAAGCGACGGTAGCCGTTCTGCCCGACCCCGAGGTTGACGATCCCCGAGGGAAGCGCATCGGCGTAGGTTACCTCCACCGCGCCGGCAGACGAAAAATCGCCTTCGCTCGCATAGTAGGGTCCTTTTTTGTAGCGCAACCCGGTAGCCAATTCCGGAATAACGAAATTCAGGTCGGTCCAGCCCTGGCCATGGCTATGGCTGCGCTGGTTGACCAGCATGCCATCAACCGAGGTGCGCAAATCGGTGCCGTGATCGAGATTGAATCCACGCAGATAGAACTGGTTCGCCTTGCCTTCGCCGCTGTGCTGGCTGACGATCAGCCCAGGGGTGGCTTCAAGCAGTTCGCCGGGCCGATAAGCCGTGCGTGCATCGAGTTGTTTTTTCGTTATGGTGCCGGCGTTGGCAGAATCTGCTATGCCGATCTGCGTCGTTGCCGACTCCGTGACGACAACCTTGTCAAGCGTTTGCACACCGCCAGCCCAGACAGGCGGTGTCAATACGGTGGATAGGGCAAGCATCAGTGCCGATGTAGCAGGTCGAAGGTCAGGCGCGCAAGTTCGGCGCGGCTGGATGCCATATAGCGGATTGGATTTTTTCAACGTAATCTCCATGCCGACACCCGCCGATGGGATGCCGGTAAATAAAGTCAAGCACAGGCGCGACCGCGCGACGCGGAGGCGCGACACGCAGGCGTGTTGATGGAAATCAGCAGCCAGCAAGGGTGCCCGCTGCCGGGAGCGACGTCAGGTTGCGACGCGGGGCGGTCGCTCTAGAGGTGGTTCGATACGCGTGCGGAAACTCAGGACCAGCTCTGCGAAGACCATGTGAGCTTGTGTATCGACCGAAGGCGGAATCCTGTGCAACAGGAGCCCGTCGAGATCGAGCGTGACACGACTGGTCGCTTGACCGGAAGGTGTCTCGTGTTCCTGCGCGTCGACAAACACGACGTCATTCCTTTCCGCGCCGTGTTCGTGGGTGGCGGGGTGCGCATGGCGGTGGAGATGGTGATGTTCCGCATCGGCATCATGATCAACGTGGTCATGCCTGTCGCCCAGCCCTTGCGGTTGTGCGAGTGTGGTGGCCAGGTGGAAATGCGCGCGCGCCGCGATTCGCAGGCCAGGAGAGACAAAGGCCTGGAGCAAAATGGCGACCATGATGAGGAACGTCAATCCGCGCAAGCCATGGCAACGAAGCAGCGTCGTTATTCGATTCACAGAGTGCGGAAAGGTGAGGTTGGGATTGGACACTAGTTGGAAAAGCATAAAACAGGAAAATGACAACACGACGTGTCCACGGCAATGATACGTCAGATGCCACCATTTGGATGTATCAGCGAAGGCGAGTCCTGCGCCGCGTTGAGCATGTGTGGGACTTTTCCCAGCCTTGAACTTGCGCTGTCCGGCGGCGCGAAATTCGCCAACGTAGCAGGTCTTTCGAAGTTCTCGTAGATCGCCATTTGATGCGCATTTTCAGCCATTTATGGCCGGAACTCCGCGCCAGTGCTGGTGTTTCGTGTTTCGTTTGGAGGAATCAGTAGCCTGTCAGGCGCATGCCCACGCAAATGCGCACATTCACCGCTGTTGTTCTCGCGGCCTTTATAGCCACCCCCCCATGAAGCCAGCACGCCGTAAGCCGCCGACAACGTAAGGGCAGTCCCGCATCAGTTGCCACGGTAAGCCGCTACGATAATTTTCCACCATCAGAACAGTCGGTCCTTCATTTAGCCCGAAATGCCACTGTGACACCCAGCCGTGGGTTTGGCCGGTCGCAGAAGGATAAGTTGGATTGAAAGATGCTTTGAAGCCATAGCGGTTCGACTCGGTCAGCTTGATGTCATGAATGCAGTAGTCAAGTGCGGGCAGCACAATCTCGGGCGCGAATGGCAGTGAAGCCGCGATGGCCCATGGTGCGAGTGTGCCGTCGTCGGGTCCATAGGGCACGCCACGCCCGACGTAATCGAAGAAACGCCGTTCGATTCCATCCACGTTGATGATGGCCGGACCGGGACCTTCGCTCGCAGTAAGTCCCCAACAATGTTCGCCATAGTGCGCAAACTTGAGAGGGTTATCGATCGCGTATTGTCGCTGCACATACGTCGCGCGTCGGCTGTTCTCGAAATAGTCGATGCCCTTGGCGCGCATGAAGGCATCCTCGATACCGCGAAAATCGACCCAGATATGCGAGAGCTGGTGTGTGAATAGCGGCCCGGCATAAAGGTACTCGACGCCGTAGCATTGCTCCCACCGGTAGGTCGCCGTCCACGCTTGATAAGCGCTTTCGGGAAGCGGGTAAGTCGGCGAACCCAGCCCGAGTATGTATAGAAGCAAGGCCTCATCGTAGCCCTCCCAACGATAGACAAGAAAGCCGCTTTCTGGTTTCCAGCCGTGCGTCACCGTTGACCCGCCGTTCTGTGCCCACTGCCAGTCAGCGCGGCGATAGAGCGCGTCGGCGAGGTCGCGTATCTCTTGCTCGTCCGGTGACGCCGCGTCGAAATAAATTCCCGCAGTGAGCGCGCCCGCCAGCAGGAAAGTGCTGTCAATCGTCGACAGCTCGCACTGCCATGCGCGACGACCCGTCTGCATATCGAGAAAATGATAGTAGAAGCCGTGGTAGCCAGTCGCATCAGGTTCAGGGCCGTGCGGACTGTTCCAGAAAAAACGCAACGTGGCGAGCACACGCTCAACCGCAGCGGCACGCGTCATAAATCCACGCTCGACCCCCACCGGATACGCCGCCAACGCCATCCCCGTGGCAGCGATGCTGGCAGGCCAATCGGGTGCTGTCTTGTCGATCACCAATCCGTTAGCCGGGTTTGTCTCATGCAGAAAGTAATCAAAAGATGCGCGCTGCAATTTCTCCAACAATGCATCGGTAGCGGGTGTACTTACGCTCATCTCGCTGCCTCGGGCAGGATTCCAGAATAATTCCGTCCCTGGGTTCTTACCGCTGTCGTCTCAACCATGATTTTATTCACCCGTTGTCCACCGGAACCGAAACCGCAAGGGCCTCGTCGACCATTGTTTGCGCCTCATCGACGATTCGGCGCAAGTGATCCTCGCCACGAAAACTCTCTGCGTAGATTTTATAAATCATCTCAGTGCCTGAAGGACGTGCGGCAAACCAGCCGTTCTCCGCCGACACTTTCACCCCACCGATGGGCGCACCATTGCCCGGCGCATGGCTGAGAACACGTTGAATTTTTTCACCCGCCAGGTCCGTCCGTCGAAACTGGCTTGGCGAGAGCGTGGAGAGAAGTGCTTTTTGCGTAAGCGTGGCGGGTGCCTCAATGCGATCAAACACAGGCCCGCCGAATTCCCGAGTCAGGGTCTGATAGTGCTCGCCAGGATCGCGCCCCAGCCGTGCCGTGATCTCGGCCGAAAGCAATGCCGCAACGATGCCATCCTTATCTGTCGTCCAGACCGAGCCGTCGAGACGAAGGAAGGATGCACCCGCGCTTTCCTCGCCGCCAAAACCAAGCGAGCCATTGAAGAGACCATCAGCGAACCACTTGAATCCGGCTGGCATTTCGACGAGTTTCCTGCCCAGCTTTGCAGCCACGCGATCAATCATCTGGCTGCTCACGACGGTTTTTCCGACTGCCGCGTTTGCGCCCCAGTTGGGCCGATGTTGGAACAGGTAGTCAATGGCAACACTTAGATAGTGGTTCGCCGGGAGCAAGCCCATGCCCGGCGTGACAATGCCGTGCCGGTCGTGGTCTGTGTCGCACGCAAAGGCGATATCGAAACGATCTTTCAGGCCAATCAAGTTCTGCATGGCGTAGATTGAGGAGGGATCCATGCGAAGTCGGCCATCCCAGTCAGCAGGGATAAAGCGGAATGTGGGGTCGACGCCGTCATTGACGACAGTGATATTCAGACCATGGCGCTCGCCAATCGCCGCCCAATAGTGAACCCCGGCACCACCGAGAGGATCGACGCCCATGCTGAGATTGGCACCACGAATTGCATCCATGTCGAGTACATTGCCCAGATCGCTGACGTATGCGTTGAGATAGTCATGGCGGTGGGTCGTCGCGGCGCGCAACGCTTTTTCGACGGGCATCCTAAGCACGTCTCGCAGACCGTTTTTGAGAAACGCATTGGCCTTTGCTTGGATCCAGTCAGTGACGCCAGTACCCGCCGGGCCGCCGTTGGGCGGATTGTATTTGATGCCGCCATCCTCGGGCGGGTTGTGCGAAGGCGTGATGACAATACCGTCGGCGAGTCCCGCTACCCGTGCACGGTTGTAAGCGAGAATCGCATGCGAAATTGCCGGGGTGGGGGTGTATTCATCCTGTGCTGCGATCATGACCTCCACGCCATTTGCCGCCAACACTTCGAGTGCACTGGCATACGCCGGTTCGGACAACGCATGCGTGTCGATGCCGAGGAACAGCGGGCCATTGAAACCCTGTGAATTGCGGTACAGGCATATCGCCTGGATGATCGCC
>JBKJMK010000241.1:0-3790 GCA_046596005.1 Usitatibacteraceae bacterium
ACGCACGCGAACGCGCGAGTATCCGGCTGCCCGCCTCGGTTACGCTGACAGTGCGGCCTGCGCGCGCAATCAGCGGCGCACCAATTTCACGTTCGAGCGTGCGAATTTGCTGCGCCACGGCTGCGGGTGTGATGTTGAGAAGGCGTGCAGCAGCGGCCATCGATCCGCGATCAACCACCGCCACAAACGTTTGTAAAAAGTGAGTATCCATAAGAAATAAAATGTATTGTTTGAATATACCTTCAGACAGTTTTTATTTCCATCGAATTCCACCAAACTCGGCGCTTTTACAAACATCCACCATGCGCAGCAAACTGTTCGTTCCAGGTTCCCGACCGGAGTTATTCGCCAAAGCGCTGGCGAGTCAGGCGGATGCAATTTCCATCGATCTTGAAGACGCCGTCGCTGAAAATCGCAAGGCCGAGGCGCGCGCGATGGTCGCGACATTCCTGCAGTCAGCTGAAGCTTGCGCAACCCCCAAAGTAATCATCGTGCGGGTCAATGCCCTGAATACAGCGCATTTCCAGGCTGACGTGATGGCGATCACGCAGCGTGGCCTTGCGATGCTGAATTTACCAAAACCGGAATCAGCCGACGACGTGCGCGCCGCCGTCGCGATGCTCGAACGTGCAGAAGTGGCGAACGGCGTCACGCAGCCAGTGAGAATCCTCGCGAACATCGAAACGCCCAAAGCCTTGCGGTGCGCCTCAGAAATTGCTGCCGCGCACGCACGCGTGGCCGGCTTGCAACTGGGCTTTGCTGACTTGTTCGAGCCCTTGGGTATCGACAGAAGCGACATTGCCAACATACATGCCACGATGTTCGCCGTGCGCATGGCCGCAGCGGGGTCTGGCGTGTTTGCCTACGATGGGGCTTTTGCAGATGTGCAGAACAGTGCGGGCTATCGGGCAGAAGCCGAAATGGCGCACCGACTGGGTTTCTGGGGGAAAAGCTGTATTCACCCCAGCCAAATAGCACTGGCCAATGATGTATTCCGTCCGAGTGTTGAAGACATTGCGCACGCCGAGCGCGTGCTTGCCGCTGCTCGACAAGCGGATGTCGATGGCATCGGTGCATTCATGGTCGATGGAAAGATGATCGACGCCCCGTTTATCCGGCGCGCTGCAGTGATCGTCGCTGTCGCGGCGCGTCTGCAGCTTCCGCTTCAGTAAGTCGCGTGAACCACCAACAAAAGATGGCAATGAAAAATAACTTTGTAATGACCTTGGCGTTTGCCGCCAGCATATTTGTGATGGCGCTGGGGTCAGACGCGTACGCGCAGGACAAATTTCCATCCAAAACAATTACCATCGTTGTTCCCTATCCGCCTGGCGGCTCGAATGACAACTTCGCAAGGGCGGTAGGTAAGCGTCTGAGCGATGCATTGCAGCACCCTGTTCTTATCGATAACCGCCCCGGTGCAGGCGGGAGTATTGGAACGGCAATCGCTGCCAAGGCACCCAATGATGGTTACACACTGGTTGCGGTGTCATCCAGTTTTGTGACCAATGCCGCGATACAACCAAAACTTCCGTTTGACGCCATCAAGAGTTTCAGTCCGGTGGCACTGATCGCAAGCGGACCATTTGTGATCGCGGTCAAGAATGACCTGCCGGTCAAGTCCGTGGCGGATCTTGTTGCCTTGGCGAAAGCTGCACCTGGCAAACTCAATTACGCATCAAGCGGCCCCGGCAGCATCAACCAGTTCGCAACCGAGCTTCTCAAATCGGCGGCAGGAATTGAACTCACGCATGTGCCCTACAAAGGCATGTCACCCGCCACGATGGATTTGATGGGTGGCCACGTCGATATGCTGGTTGCCAGCGGGCCTTCGCTATTGCCTTCCATCCGATCCGGGAAGGTGCGCGGCATCGGCATCACCAGCCCGGCATCGAGTGTCATTGCACCCGATCTCCAACCCGTTGCAAAGACGGTACCGGGATATAGCTTTGAATTGTGGTGGGGCATTCTGGCACCGGCAGGCACGCCAATTCCGGTTGTGAACCGGCTCAATACGGAAATAAATAAAATCCTCGCGACAGCGGAGATGAAGGAATTTTTCCTGCGTGAAGGGGCAGAACCTGCCATCGCTTCGTCGGCGCAGTTTGCGGCGCTGATCAGTACCGATATCGCGCGTTATCAGCAGATTGCAAAGCAGGCTTCAATCACGGCCGATTGATTAATTATCCCGACACACATGACAACTGCTGATGCCATGAGCACGCCACTCAGAGGACCGCTATCAGGCATTCGCGTGCTTGACCTAAGCGCTTACATCGCCGGTCCATATGGTTGCGCGCTGCTGGCTGACATGGGTGCGGAGGTGATCAAGATTGAGCCACCGAGTGGCGATAATCTTCGTAAATATCCCTCGACGCTTGAAGCAGAAAGCCGTGCCTTTCTGGGGGTCAATCGCAGCAAACGCGGCATCGTCATTGACCTCAAGCACCCGGAGGGCCTGGCGATACTACTGAAGCTCGTCGATACCGCCGATGTGCTGGTACACAATTTCAGACCGTCAGTAGCGCCCCGACTTGGCATTGACTATGCACGGTTCAAAGAGTCCCACCCGCGCCTGATTTATTGCGCCGTTACCGGCTACGGTGAATCCGGGCCGATGAAAGATAACGCGGGCTATGATCAGGTACTGCAATCGCTCACCGGCATTTGCAGCCTGCAAGGCAAGCACGGGCAGCCGCCGGAAATCGTTTATGGCTCGGTCGTTGATTACTACGCTGCAGCGATGGTACTTAGCGGCGTGTCTGCCGCCCTGTTCGACCGCGAACGCACCGGGCAGGGCCAATATGTCGGTGTGTCATTGTTGCGTAGCGCGCTCGCCATGCAGTCTGCACGTCTTGTCTGGGCAGAGGGCGAGAGTCGTGACGTGGGACGCGATATGCGCTCTGGCGGCGTTACCGGTATTCATCCGACGCGGGACGGCCACATTTATCTGTCTGCCAACACCAACCATTTTTGGCAAGCCCTGTGTGAGCGGGTTGGTCTAGCCGCGCTTGCTGCCGATCAAAAATACGACACGCTAAAAAAACGTGCGGCTCACGCTGACGAAATCCTGCCGCAGCTGCATGTCGCATTGCGTGCGCGCACCGCGCTTGAATGGGAGCGCGTCTTCGGTGAAGCTGTGCCGTCAGCGGCGGTTCGATCGATCGGCGAGATGTTCGATCATCCGCAGGTGCTTGCGAATGAAATCATCACGACGCTTGATCACCCGGTCATCGGCCGATACAAGGGGTTCACCAAGCCGATAAAGTTCGGCAGGTCGCCCGGGCCGACGTCATTTGCTGCGCCTACACTTGGCCAGCATTCCGCAGAAGTGCTGACGGAACAAGGCTATTCACCAGATGAGATCGAACGGATGCGGACCATGGGCATCATCGACTCAGAAAAGACGACATGACAAATATCCGCTTCGGCTTCGATATCACTACAATATTTTGGTTGATTCAGGATTTTCTTTTTCGTTGTGCGGTAACCATGTTTTTGTTGGTCGGTGCAACGATGCCGGTGAAGGCGGAGAACCTGGTTTCCCTTCGGACCAGTGAGGTCGCAACTTTGCGGACGCCAGAAGCGGGCGTACGCTTACTGACGGCCGGAGGACAACCGCTGGCATTTGGTCGCGAGTCGGCCTGGATCCTTAGCGAGGACCGTAAAACCTGGACGCGCATCGATTGGCAACCAGGCGCTCAGGTCGCCGCGACAGCAGGTGATGGTCGCGAAGCGTTTCTGTTGCTCGCCTCGCAACCCGGTGGTGCCGTCGAGCGACAGAAACGCT
>JBKJMK010000224.1:0-3978 GCA_046596005.1 Usitatibacteraceae bacterium
ATTCGCGACGAAGACATTCGCGCCGCGATTGGTGCTGACTGAAGTTTAGCCGCCCAGCCTGGCTATGATTTTTGAAACTGGAAGAGATCGAAGCGCGAGGTGCGTTCGACCATCGAGGTCGCGCGCACGGTGGTAATTTCGTGGTGATCGATGAGCTCAAATTCGCGCAGATCGGAAAATGTATCGGTCAGTGTCAACACGGTGTCACTTTCCGACTCGGGTGATGCACTTTGCAGTATCAGCGCGGGCATTGGCCTCGAGCCACTACCGATGGTCGGCTCGATCGTGATGCTGACTGCAGCCGGCGAAATCAATTCGACACCGAATTCGAGTGCGTCGTCCGCATGCAATGTCAGCCAGCGTACGACACCGACATTCCAGTTGCGCCCGCCGATAAAGCGTACGCCAACAACCTCGCCGACGGTCACGCCCACAATGCCGCCTGCTTCACGATAAAGTCGCAGGCCGTTTGCACTCTGATTGAGTACTTGCCAGGCTTCCACACCAACGGCTTGCGACGTCGGGTCACGCGGGATATTGAGTAGCGGAATGGTATCGCCATCGCGAATCGATTTTGCGTCTGCCTCCGGGTCATCGTTGGCGGCGAGTTCGGTGAAATAGGCAATTGCTTTCACGCCGGCGCAAAGGGCAATCGATGAGTCGGCTTGATTGCGGCGAAATTGTCGTTTCGGTGGATCGCCCCAAAGCCGAATGAGGCGTTGTTGCAGGTCGGCCAAATCATGCGTGGCGCGGCTGTTGGCCGCTGATTGTCCACTGTTACCGCCGGCGCTATTTTGGGCGCGCCTGCGTTGTTGCAATTTATCAACCAGCCTTGTTGGATCGATGAGCCGCAACACTTGTCCGGTCGGTAGCGGCAGGCCTTGCACCAGCACTTTCGGCGGCTGATCGCTGTCGAGCGCGGCGACAAACAGCCGCTGCAGGTTAAGACCTTCGTTGCTGGTACGGATATCGACCAGCCCACGGTTTTGCTTCAGGATGTCGAGTACCTTGTCGACTTCCTTGAACATCAGGCGGTAGGGGTCGGCCAGCGAGATTAACAGCGCATCGGTATAGAGATCCTGCATGGTCGATTTGGTTTTTTCATCACCGATGTCGGCCAGCATGCCTTGCTCGTCAGCGTGCAGGAAAAGCGAATGCAGTTCCTGCCAGACGCCGACCGGGCAAGGGTGGTAGGTTTTATAGCTTTGCAGCAATTGCGACTGTAGATAAAACATCGCCCAGTACACAGCGCCCGGCAGGTGCTTCCTGGCATTGAACAGGCTGAGCTTGCCGGATTTTTCCAGCAAAACGATTTTGTATGTCGTCGCACACTGATGGCGCATTTCGCGCGCGTGATCAAACGCTTCGCGCTGCCTGGGCGGCAGCGGTAAGACGCTGTAGGCGTAGATGGCCTCTAACTCATCGAGCAATACCGCGATAACAGGCCGATAAATATCCACCACCGCCGCGCGTTCTTCGCCCGGCATCTTGGCGAGATTCAGTGCCTCAATGGTCTGGGTGACTAATTTGGCGGCTTCAAACGTTTTCGTGAGGGGCAGGGATTCGATCCACGCGCGGGCTTTTTTCGGGTTAGTCTCAATTTCTTTCGGCAGCGCACGTATCGAAACCGGTACGGAAAGATTTAACGCCATGTATTCATTTCCCGAGAATTTTAATCATGATCTGATGTCGAATGAACGTTGGACAATAAAAGCGCAAAAGCCAGTATTATCTTTTTTTGATTTTAGCAGAGACCTTCATGCCCGCTTTACTACAGTTGCACCCACGTTTTCAACGACTCTACCTGCAATTTATCTGTTTGGCTGTGATCTCGCTCACTGTCATGAATGCAGCCGCCTTTGATTTGAAGGACACGGCAGGCCAGGCGCATCGTCTTGCGGACCTCAAAGGCCAGTGGGTGGTGGTGAATTTTTGGGCCACTTGGTGCGCACCGTGCGTGAAGGAGATTCCGGAAATCGCCGAGTTTGCGACGGGCCAGAACGAAAAAGTACGCGTGATCGGTATTGCGCTGGATTGGTTCGAGGGCAGTAAGCCTGCCGTGACCGATGAGACGAAAATCAAGGCATTTGCGAAGAAAGTCGGGCACACCTATCCGCTGGTGCTCGGCAACAATGTGACCGAAAAATTCTTCGGAAAGGTCAAGGGACTGCCGAAGACAATTATTTACGGCCCCGATGGCAAAGTTGCGTTTGAGAAGACCGGCCCGGTGACCAGGCAATTGCTTTCGCGCGTCGTGCGCGGCGAGAAAATTTAGCGGGCTTCTATAACGTCACAAGTCCGCCGTTCGAAGGAACAACGGATGTTTTTAAAATGCTGAATTCGCTGCGGTGGTGTCTACCGAACCAGCTTGCTTTTCACAAGATGTGAAATAACCGCGACAGGTACCACGGTTGCTTTCTCATCGCGCCGATGCTGATACTCAACATTGTTTTCCTTCAGTCCGCGGTCGCCAACGGTGATGCGATGCGGCACGCCGACCAGCTCCCAGTCCGCGAACATCACGCCTGGGCGCTCGCCGCGATCATCAAGCACCACATCAATGCCCGCGTCGATAAGCTCAGCGTGGAGCCGGTCGGCGGCGGCCTTGACAGCTTCATTGCGGTCGTAACCCAGCGGACAGATCACCACATCGAACGGCGCGATCGCATCGGGCCAGATGATGCCCTTGTCGTCATGGTGTTGCTCGATAGCAGCACCGAGCAATCGCGTCACGCCGATACCGTAACAGCCCATGATCATGCGTTGCATTTTTCCGGCTTCATCCGTAAAGCTTAAGTTCATCAAGTCCGGATAGGGCAGGCCGCTGAAGACGTGGCCGACTTCAATACCGCGTTGTAGCGCCAGCACGCCCTTGCCGTCTGGCGAAGGGTCACCCGCGACGACATCGCGAATGTCGGCGACGAGATCGGGCTCGGGAAGATCGCGGCCCCAATTCATGCCGGTGTAATGGAAGTCGATTTCATTTGCACCGGAGACAAAATCACTCATGTTGGCGACCGTGCGGTCAGCCACGATGCGCAGTTTTTTCTTGCTGGCGAGCGGGCCCAGGTAGCCGGGAGGACAACCAAAGTAGTCAACGATTTCTGCTTCGCTGGCAAAACGGAAGCCGCCGTTGAGACCGTCCACTTTGCCGGCCTTGATTTCATTCAGTGCGTGGTCACCCCGGAGCAGGAGCAGCCAGATTTCCGCCGCAACAGGATTGCCGCTGGCGTCGGATTTATCCGCGGCGAGTACGATTGATTTCACCGTTCGTGTAAGTGGAATACCGAGTAACGCGGCGACGTCTTCACACTTGGCTTTGCCTGGGGTCGGTGTTTTCGCGAGCGTTTGGGCTGGTGCGGCGCGCGAAGCGAGCAAGGGCAGCGCTTCAGCCATTTCAATATTGGCCGCGTAATCGGAGGCCGGGCAATAGGCGATTGCGTCTTCGCCGGTAGCGGCGATTACCTGGAACTCATGACTCGCCGTGCCACCGATGTTGCCGGTGTCGGCCCTCACGGCGCGGAAGGTGAGGCCCATGCGCGTGAAGATACGCTCGTAGGCCTTGTACATGGCCTCGTAGCTTGCGCGCGCACCGGCTTCATCACGATCAAATGAGTACGCGTCCTTCATCGTGAATTCACGCCCGCGCATGACGCCAAAGCGCGGGCGGCGCTCGTCGCGGAATTTGGTCTGAATATGGTAAAAATTGACCGGCAGTTGTTTATAGCTTTTGAGCTCGTTGCGTACGATGTCAGCGATCACTTCTTCGGACGTCGGTTGGACAATGAAGTCGCGGTCGTGGCGATCCTTCAAGCGCAGCAGTTCCGGCCCCATTTTCTGCCAGCGGCCTGTTTCCATCCACAACTCCGCAGGCTGGATGACCGGCATGAGTAGCTCTACTGCACCGGCTGCGTTCATTTCCTCGCGAATGATTTTCTCGATCTTGCGGATCGAGCGAAGGCCCATCGGCATGTAGGT
>JBKJMK010000266.1:0-6262 GCA_046596005.1 Usitatibacteraceae bacterium
TTTGAGGTCAAGCTGCTCAGCGCGATCTTTTTTTTCGGCGCGCATTTTTTCGCGCATTGCAATGATCTCAGCGCGGAGCTTGATTTTGTCGCGTGCCATTGCGAGTACCTCATGGCGTATGGCTTCGAATGGCCCCGTCAGCGCCGCGTCTCCGGCGCAGAACCGTGCACGCGTCAACGCCTGATGCTCCCAAGTCTGTGCGCGATGCAGTTGATAGTCGCGAAACGCATCGAGTGGGGACACCAGTAGCCCCGAGATGCCATCTGGTCGCAGGCGCAAATCGGTTTCATATAGCACGCCGCCCGCGGTCATTGTGTTGAGCCAGCCGTTGAGCCTTTGCGCGAGCTTGGGAAAGTTTTCGGCGCCGACTGCAATCATCGGGTCAAACAGGAACACGACGTCGAGATCGGAGGCGTAGCCAATTTCCTTGCTGCCCAGCTTGCCATAGCCGATCACAGCGAAGCCCGTTGGCGGCGCCCACGTTGCGGGCGTTGTTTTGTCTGCCGCTAGTGCGCGCCACGCCAACACGAGAACGGTGTCCAGCAACATGTCTGCCAATCGCGAAAGCTCATCCGACAACGCCATCACGCCTAAGCGGCCTTCGATATCGGCAATGTTGAGTTTTAGCGTGATGACTTGTTTGGTGTGACGCAGAATTTCGTATTGCTGTTCAGCGTCATCGGCCGCGGTTTGCAACTGCGCCCGCAGTTGCGCCTGCTCGGCCGGCCAATCGATGCTACTGCTGCCACCGGGTGTTGCTTGCCCCTCGATCAGTTCGTCGAGCAGAATTGGGTGTTTACGCAGGAAATCTGCCGCCCAGACGCTCTTTGCCGCGAGCCTTGCGACACGTTCAAGTACGTGCGGGTACTCGGTCAGCAAGGCAAGATAGGTTTCGCGTTTATCGATCGCTTCGATGAGGTCAAACAGGCGGAAAAATGTCCGCTGTGAATTATCGTAGTGCAGCGCGGCATGCAAAGCCTGTGGGATCAGCGCCTTGATGCGCGAACATGACTTATTTGAAAGTGTCAGCGTTCGCGGGGAGTTGAGCCACGCGTTTGCGCGCTTCTCTATTTCTTCAATGCCGTTAATATCTGTGCCGGCTGTTTCAGCGATACGTCGACATAGTTCGGCCACACCTTCGGTCTTCCCGACCGGATCAGTACGCAACTCCTTATCCGCACCGCCGGCGAACAAGGCTTCAAATTCTATGGTCACTTGCTGGCGATGGCGGTTCAGCACATACAAAAGTGCCGGCCAGTCGGCAAGGTTCATGGCATGGGCGATACGTTCCCGGTCGTCATCGTTGACCGGCAACAATTGCGTTTGCTGGTCGTCCAGATATTGCAGGCGATGCTCCAGATTGCGTAAAAACGTATATGCCGATTGCAGCGCCTCGACCCGAGCCTCGGTCATGATGCCCAGCGAACCGAGTTGCCCGAGCGCTGCGCGGGTAGAACACGTCTGCAGCGTGGGTTCGCGGCCTCCGCGGATCAACTGAAATAGCTGCGCGATAAATTCGATTTCACGGATGCCGCCTACACCGACCTTGATGTCATCGAGCCGGTTGCGTTTGGTGGCGTCAGCGCGTATCTGGCCATGAAGTTCGCGCATTTCCTCGATGGCGGCATAGTCGTGATAGCGCCGATAGACAAACGGCTTTACCAGGCTATCGAGTTCAGCGACTGCGGCGGGGCTACCGGTCACGGCGCGCGCCTTCAGCCAGGCGTAGCGTTCCCAGGGCCGGGCCTGGGTCACGAAATAATTCTCCAAAGTGTCAAGGCTTGTCACTAGTGGCCCGCTTGCACCGAAGGGGCGCAAACGCATATCGACCCTGAACACAAAGCCGTTCTCATCGACGTGATCCAAGGCGCGGATAACGCGTTTGCCCAGCTCCGAATGAAATTCGTGCCACGATCGATTCGCTGTTGCGGCACCATCTTCTTTGTGGATAAAAATGAGGTCGATATCCGAGGACACGTTCAATTCCATCCCGCCCAACTTGCCCATGCCAACGATGAGCATTTCGGATTGTTCGGCGGTTGCGCCATTGATGACGACACCAAACCGCGATGCGATTGCGCCGATATGAAATTTCTGTGCCGCTTGGACCGTCACATTGGCAAGAATTGATGTCGTGGTAACAATTTCATCCAGTGTCGCCAGTCCATTGATGTCGCGGAAAATGCTGTGCAGCATCACGTGTCTGCGCAAATTGCGGAGACTTGAATGGAACTGTGCATCATCAACGCTGTCCGTTACTAACATGGCGCGCATCGGGCTTGCGGACAATGGCTGGGCGGCATTTCGTTGCAACCATGGAATCAAGGCAGGGTGCGCGAAGCACAGGCGCTCGGCAAAACGCGATGCCCGGCAGGCACGCGTCAGATGCGCTTCAAATTGGGCGGTTTCAGACAAAATGTGTTGTCGTCCAGTGCATTGTCGTCATTTTAGGGGCGTGCACCGTTAAAATAGCATGTCGCTGGTAAGTTGCCTGTCAACTGGAACACAAAATTAAAAAAACACTTTTTCATCTCGGACGCATTGGCTCACGAACATTGTTCTGGGCGACGGTTGCCGCTTCAATGCTGTTGGTCTCGCTGGTGTTGGCGCTGAAGTACCTCGTGTTGCCAAACATGGAAAGCTATCAGGGCGACATTATCAGCCGCGTCGCCGCTGCCAGCGGTATGGATGTTTCAGCGACGGCTATTCGGGGCGGGTGGTCAGGGTTTCGGCCTTATGTCGAACTTGAAAACGTCGTGTTCCGGGAGATCGCATCGAGCACTGAGACCGATCGCATCGCTGGCACTGAGGCCCTCAAACTGCCGCGCATGACGGCGTCGTTATCATGGTGGGCGCTATTGATCGGACAGATCCGCTTTGCCGACGTGCGCCTTGTCGGACCGGAACTGACTCTCTCCCGCAGATCGGACGGGCTGCTTTTTTTCGCTGGGCGTCCACTCCATAGCCCTGTCGAAGCCCAGGACGATGGCCGGCTGGTCGAATGGCTGCTGGAACAGTCTGGCGTTGAGGTCCAGCGCGCGACACTGGTCTGGACTGACGAACTCACGCCAGGGGCAACGTTGCATTTCATCGATGTCGGCGTACAGATCGAAAAAGGCCTGAGCGGGTATGAGTTCGGCCTCGTCGCTACTCCACCGTCGGCGTTGGCGCAGCAGATCGAACTGCGCGGCAAGCTTCGGCTGCAAAAAAATGAAGGCCGCTGGACTGCGGCGGGCAATATTTATGCAGCCGCAACCAATATTAATTTTGCTGAACTGCGCGCGCATATGCCGGTTTCAGATGTCTTGCAGGCTGGCATGGGCAATGTACGGGCGTGGATTGACATTGATAATTCGCTATCACCCCCGAAGGTGGAAGGTAACTTATCGACGATGGCCGCGTTCGAACCGGTTCGCGCCATCATGGCGGACCTCAATCTGGCGAATGCGCGAGCCCAATTGGCACCTGAAGTTGCGGCGCTCAATATAGCAAGGCTCGCTGGGCGCATTGAATACAAAGCGCAGGACGGTGGCTTCACTGTTGGCAGCAATGCGCTCGAGTTTCGCACCAGGGAGGGTGTAACGCTGCCGCCTGCCGATTTTTCGTTAACGTTGCAGCATCAATCAAGTCCAACCACCGCAAAGGGCGAAATTACTGCCACCGACATTGACCTGAAAGTGATCGTCGCGTTACTCGAGTATTTCCCGGTGGGAAAAGATATTCGCACGGTCGCCACGCGATTCAATCCACGCGGTGTGGTCAGGAAATCGAGTTTTGCGTGGACTGGCTACCTGGATAATATTTCGACCTATCGTATCAATGGTGCCATGACAGATTTCGCCGTGAGTGCCGACGGCAACCGCCCAGGCGTCTCCGGATTTACCGGCAACGTCGAAGGTGACGAGAAGGGCGGAAAATTCACCGTCGCTTCCAAAAATTTGCAGTTTGATGCGCCAACGTTGATGCGTGCCGCATTGAAATTTGATTCGCTTGACAGTGAGGGCGGCTGGAAAATAACCCCTGAATCCGTCGACGTCAAGTTCGGTCGGGTAGCGTTCGCCAACGTGGATGTCGCAGGTGAATTTGCCGGCGGCTATTCCCGCTTTCGCGCTGATGGCCCAAAAGCGAAAACAGAGAAAGGCCCGGGGTCTCTCGACATTAAGGGCAAGCTCAGCCGCGCGAAAGCAGTCGCGGTGGCCAATTACCTTCCCAACGCCGCGGTGAATACCCGCGAGTACATCGAATGGGCAGTGCGCGATGGCGAGATATTGTCCGCGGACTTTTCATTGCAAGGCGAGATCTTTGAGTTCCCGTTCCACAAAGGCAAGGGCGGAAATTTTCGCGTTGCGGCGAAGGTTAAAGACCTTGATTTTCGCTACGCCGAGGGTTGGCCCACCGCTGAAAATATCAATGGAGAACTGGTGTTTGAAAATACCGGGTTCACCGCCAAAATCGAGTCAGCACAGTTTTTCAACGCGCGCGTGAAAGCGACGACGATTGGCATAGATGATTTTGCCGTGCGTCCGTACATGCTTTCCATTCAAGGCGAATCCGATGCGCGCGGTGAAGATGTGGCGCGCTTTCTCCGCGAAAGCCCCTTTATCAACGGTGTCGGTGCGTTCACCAGGTCAGTTGCCATCGAAGGACCTGGCAGGCTGGAATTGGCAATGAAAATACCACTCAATGCACCCGAATCGACAAAGACACCAGCGAAGATCAACGGCACCTACACGCTGCGGCGCGGTCAGGCCAAGCCAGTATTCGGCCCGCTCATCACCGGCTTGACTGGAAGTGTGGCGTTCACTGAGGCCGGCGTAAAGAGTAACGGTATAACTGGCATCGCATATGGCAACCCGGTGACCGTCGCGATTGCGAACGGGGCCGATGGTGGCGTAGTGACCGAGTTCGCAGGGCGCGCTGACGTCTCGCAACTGGGTGATGTTGTGCCTTTCCCGATACCGCAACAGGTGAAAGGGACGACTGACTTCAGCGGTCGCATTATTGCAAAGGCAGGCGGTGCAGACATTACCATCGACACCAACCTGCTCGGGGTGATTTCCAGCCTGCCGGCACCATTGGCAAAGCGCAGCGACGAGGCGCGCAAGTTGCGCCTGATGTTTGCCAGTGTTGGACAGGCCAGCGAAAAAATTACCTTGGCGCTCGCGGGCAATGCACTGGCGCCGATCAATGCCGCGGGCGCAACAAATACGGCAGCACCGACAAACGCGGTAGCGACGACAAGTGCGGTAGCGACGACAAATGCGGTATCAGCACCAACCGACGCGCCTGAGTCGCGCATCGATGCGCGGTTCCAAAGGCGCTTCGATGGCAATGCGTCCAGTTTTCGTGGTGGCATCGCAAGCGTCGGCGCGCCGGTGAGCGACGCGACGGTGCCGGAGGGGTTATGGTTTGCAGGGACGATGCCGTTGCTCGATTTTGACGCATGGAAACAGGCAGTCGATACGTTTTATCCACCCGTTGCCGTGCCGGTATCGGCGCCGCGACCAACCGTGCAAGGCAAGGGCGGTATCGATATTGCAGGATTCGATTTCAGACTGGGCGGTTTGGTTGCCTACGGTCGCCCGTTCGATAAGATGACGCTCAAAGGCCGTCATGCGGGTGAGGATTGGCGATTGACTGTGGACAGCGATGACGTGGTAGGTGACATTTCGTGGCGCGCGGGCGCGTTCAGCGATCATGGTGCAGTGCGGGCCAGGCTGCAAAAATTGGTGCTTGCCGATGAGGTGCCGCCGGCGAAAGGCAGCGTCGCGGCACCGTCCACTGGCACGCCAAGTCAGGAGCTACCCGCACTGGATATTATTGCCGAAAAATTCACACTGAAAGATCGCGAACTTGGCAAGCTTGAATTACGCGCGACGCCAACCGGCGACAACTGGCGCATCGATCAACTATTGATCTCAACCGGTAATGCGACGCTTGTGATGGATGGCCTTTGGCAGCGCTATGGTGATCCGCAAAGTCCGTCCGGAAAATCGCGCACAACGATGAATCTGAAAGTGGAGTCGTCGAACCTGAGCGCACTATTTTCGCAGTTTGGCTTTCGTGACCAGTTGAAGCGTGGTAGCGGCAAGCTGGAAGGCAAGCTGTCGTGGCCGGGCCATGTCTATCAATTTCAAACTTCCGCACTTTCGGGGCAATTCAAGGTTGAGGCGCGCAACGGCCAGTTCGCGCAGATTCGCGTTGGTGCGGGCAAGTTGTTGGCATTGATCAGCCTGCAATCCATTCCACGCCGCTTCACACT
>JBKJMK010000351.1:0-2871 GCA_046596005.1 Usitatibacteraceae bacterium
AAAAAGTGGCTGCTGCGGTTAATGAAGCAGAAAGGAATAAATCATGGATTGGATTTCACAAAACTGGGTGTGGGTGTTGTTTGCCGTTGGGATGATCGCGATGCATATGTTTGGCCATGGGGGACATGGCAGTCACCGAGGACACGGCGGTGGCGAAAGTGCCCCCCAGTCTGCACGCAAAGACGGTGTGCAACACACTTCGGAACACGGGTCCGGTCATCATCATTGATCGGTGGATATTTTTTTGATTGGACAACGATATGCTGAATATAAAAGTGGTGACGTGGTCATTGGCAATTTGGACCGCTTTCACGTTTGTGTTTTGTGTCGTCTACGGCCTTGTGACGCCAGCGAGCATGCACATGACTGCGTTGCTTGAGCAAGTATTGCCGGGATTCAAATGGCTCACGTTGTCGGGCTTTCTCATCGGGCTGATTGAGAGTTTTCTGTATGGTGCCTACGCGGGGCTCGTCTACGTGCCAATTTACAATTTTATGCACCGCAAATGGGTGAGGCAATGAGTCGGCGCGACGTGTTCGGCTTCAGCTTCTTGCCCATGCGTCGCCGGATTAAACCAGCCTTAGTTCAACGCTATGTTCGCTTACGCACAGACTTCGGCGTTACGCCTGCGTAGATTTGTTTGAACGCGACGGGCAGTCCGTCGAATTGCTTACTGGTCCGCAATTTCTGCGAAAGCGGGCCGCAATATTTGCGCAAGCAGCCTTACCGGTTGCGCAAAGCAGTGCCGGCACTACCCTGCTTCCGTGCATACGCATCGGACAGGGGTACCGTATCAACCTGGAAAGGTAACGAAATGAAACTTACAAATATTCTTGCAAACTCGTTGGTCGCTGTGTCGCTGATGGCCGCGCCGGCAGTATTCGCAGCGGATAAAACCCATAAGATGAACATGGACGAATTCATGAAGTCGTGCGACATGGACCACGACGGGATGATGTCCAAGGCCGAGATGGTGGCGCACATGGAGAAGATGTTCGACAAGATGGATACCAAGAAGACCGGCAAGCTCGATAAGAAGCAGACCGAGATCTTCCTGAAGCAGTTCACAGCACCTAGCGGGTCCTGATCGCCATTGCGTTGTTGTCCTCGACAACGCAACGGGGGGGGCTGACCGTTTTTTGTGACCGATCAGTCTCCCGAGGCGGCATGTATACGCAGTGTCCCCTGTCGTCATCGAAACCAACGTGGCGCAGTTGGCGGCGCTTTCTCGTTGGGTTGATTGAAAGCTTTCTCCTTGGCGAATACGCGTGAAAAAACTATAGGCAAATGTGCAGTCCTAACCAAACCGGAGAACAGTTCATGAAGCAGACGACGGTGCAAATAAATAAGGCGATATCCACTTATAGCGATGTGCGCATCGCGAGGTTGGGTACTAACTTCCTGATTGCCGCGACGACGATGCGTGCGGCGGCACCAAAGGGGCATGAGGGTCACGTCATGCCGATGTCACCGAAGCCCCCGACCGGTACGCCGGCAAATGAAAAAGTAAAGCCGAAAGCGCCGCCGCCCGCTGCCAAACAGCCAGCAAAGAATGCAAATCGCTGACAGAGAGAAGAACGATGCTGCGGTGAACGCCTGTATGCGCCGAACCCGAGCCTGACACGGTGCTCAACGTCATCAAGAATTTGATCGGCCAGCTGCAAAGAGCGGGACGATGCGGAAAAATACTTTAGGTGCAAAAACCATTAAGGATGCACGATGAAAACGAGCGTTATTGAAGTGCGCGACATGCTATCGGTATTGAGCGTGCTTGGCGTGGAAGAGCGGATTGGCGACGTGCCGGGTGTCGAAAGCGTTACCGTGAACTACGCTGCGGGAAGCGCCACCGTGCGCTACGACGAAACCCGGCTTCAGGCCGCCGACATCAAGGCGGCCGTGCACCAATCCGCAAATGAGCCTGCGGGCGAATCCCCCAATCCTAAACCTGAGAGCGAACACAAGCACGCAGGCAAGCGTACTGTAGAGCCAGCGCCGGAAGCTGCGCCGGCCTCCGCTTCAACGCCCGAAGCTACTGCACCGAAAGCTTCCACGGTCGCACCCGCCGCCGTGCCCGCACCGACCGATCCTGCAGTCGTTGGCCACCAGAACCACGCGACACAGGAAGTGAAACCTTCAGCGCCAGTCGCCGCTACGCCTAAATCTTCTGGCGGCATGCCTACACCGGCTGCTCCCGCACCCGAAGCAGTGCCGGACGCGAAGACTGCGACACCTGTAGCCGTTAAGCCGAAAGCGGTGCCCGACGCACCTCCCGATCCCGCAGTGGGTGGCCACCAGGACCACGCGGCATCGGTCGCCAAGCCTTCGACGCCCGTAACCGCTGCACCAAAAACTGCTGCTGTCGCCACGCCGGCCACTCGCGCACTCGAAGCCGCGCCTGTCGCGAAATCTTCAACGCCCGATATCATCGATCCCGAAGTCGGCGCCTGGAAAGTAAATGCGCTCTCTCTGGCGACGACGCTTGGAGCGGCATATATCTCATGCGCCATTTTCGATCTTCTGTTTCCGCCCTTTGGGCTGCTTGCAGTACTCGCAGCGGCCAGTCCGTTGCCGATCTCCGGTAGTCCCCTTGGTTTTTTATTGGGATTCGCGATGTTCATCGTCGCCGGTCTGGTACTCGGCGCGCTCCACGGATACGCAACACAATTCTGGCGCAACAGATTTCGGTGAGAAATCGAGGCGCATCGCAGATGCCCTGAACGAAGATAAAACGATTAAGGAATCAAGGTGAAAACAAGTGTGATCGACGTGCGCGACATGCTGTCGGTATTAAGCGTGCCCGGCTTGGAAAAGCGGATTGGCGATGTGCCGGGTGTCGAAAGCGTTACCGTGAATTACGCTGCGGGAAACGCC
>JBKJMK010000378.1:0-2768 GCA_046596005.1 Usitatibacteraceae bacterium
GTCGATCTGCTTTCGGCGGACTAGATCGCTGGCATTACCAATGATTGCCCGCACTTTTTCCTCGCTGTCAACGATTTCGTCAAAGTGGAAGGTCATTTCAGGTTGCTCCTTCGTTGCGGAGTGCAGGCTACGTGGATGATGACGCCTAACGACAAAGTTCAACGGCGCCCGGCTGCGGGCGGCCGCTGCAACGACGTGTTAGCCCTCGTTACAGGTACAACATGAAGTTCTTCCCGAAGAATCTTGCGCAGCACGTCCGCGGTAAGGGGCTGCAATACCTTTCCAAGGTGGGAGCGCAATACCTCGTTAATCAGGGTTTGATACCCCTTACCCGTTTGATCAGATAGCGCCTTGAAGCTTTCGACAATCTCATCGTCTAGATAAATGGTTATGCGCGTTTTGCCCGCTTGCGGCAAAACTGGCCCGCGCTTTCCTTTTGAAAAATCATATTCCTTCTTCATAGTTGTGCACCTCCTTGGGCTCCGGCTTGCGCACAGAAATTATGCGGACGACTTCGCCGCGATAGGTGTAGACAACGACGCGAAGCTGGCCGGTTACGTTTGCGCCAATTGAGACAAACCGTTGTTCGTCTTCAGTGGAACTGTCGTTGATCGTCATTGCAAATGGATCATGGAGCACGCCATCGCCATCTGAAAGCGGCACTCCATGCTTGCGCAAGTTGGCCGCATTCTTCTTTGGATCAAATGTGCTATCCATTCGATTAGTATATGCACGTTATGCATATATTGCAAGGAGAGCTCGCCAAGAGGGATAACGGCCTAGCTCACGGGCGCGCGTCAGTGCGTCCGTGTGGAGCGAAGTGTTGGACATCACTTTGTCCCACGCATTGGTGACTCTGTTCGATGGAGATATGACGCGCCCGGTCGCACAGCGAGAAACCACACACACGCAGGCCAGAGTAGAACGGCCGAACCAAAGAATATGAGGTCAAGGTAAAGGAGGTGCTCGGCGCCTGCGACGTAACAATCACCGCTCGGAGGGCAGCCGATCGCTTCAGAGTAGCGACGGGTGAACTGAAGCTGTGCAATGGGGAGATATGCGACGGCAAGCCACCAAACGTATCCAGCCGCGCGACGAAATCGATTCATGATGTCCAACGGAAAAGTTGAGGGGCGCGCCCCACGATGTATAAATGAGAATCGAAGACGCTTATTGTCGCGTCCCTCTCGAACGCTTGGTTAGGCATCGCATTCTCTCTATGGGCAACTACCAAAATGTTGATTCACCAACGCTTCGCACACAGCCCAGAGGCTCGGCGAGCCCTGTTGAATTGTCGGACCATAGCGAGCCAGGACTTGCTCGTGTGTCACGCCACTCTCGGTCCAGGTGCCACCGCCAGTGAAGATGTTAACAAGTAGCGGCTGTACGCGGTCAAGTGCCTTTGCGAATCGCGCATCCTGAGTTTTAGATTCCTCGAATTCTTGCCACAGGCCTTGAAGGTCATCGAACTGTTCCTTCGGCAGCAAGCCAAAGAGGCGTCTGGCCGCAAGCTGCTCACGCTTAGCCTGTTCAGAGGCTGATGAGCCTCCATGGATCGGTGTGTCGCCGACATCGACTTCGACGATGTCGTGGATCAGAAGCATTTTGATAACTCGGCTAGTGTCGACGTGGCCGATTGCGTGATCGTGCAGGAGCAGCGCGTACATAGCTAAGTGCCAAGAATGCTCGGCGCTGTTCTCCTTTCGGCTTTTATCCAGCAGCGGTGACTGACGGAGCACCGACTTCAGGCGATCGATTTCGAGTAGGAAAGCAAATTGCTGTGATATTGGTTCGGGCTGCATGGGCTGATGGTCCGGTTGCGACGCCTAACGATTGAGGTAAAGGTCGCCGCGCCTTGCGGCGTCCCAGCGACCGCAGGGAGCGATCTTGACCGCAATGTTAGCCGTCAACTCGGCGCGAAGGGACATCACTAGGTCAGCGGCAGGGCAGCAAACTGCTTGGACAGTTCCTTCCAGAGTGTCCAAGGCGCGCCCCAAGTATGGAAATCGAGTGCTAGCGGCAATCCGCCGACGATGAACGCAATGAGTACGGTACCCAACGCGCGACGACCTGCGCTGGTGTGCCTCGCCACGCCGATCAGGAGCGCGAGGATCGCGCATGCCATGCCAAAGGTGAGCAACTGATAATTCAGATCAGCGCCTCCCATCAAGCGTTGTGCAACGCGATGAACGACCGGGTCGATCAACGGCAGACCGGTGCACAGCATGTATCTTGAGTGGATTTCGAAGTTCCGGCGGTGAATGACCCCCATGACGTAGGTTCCGACAAAGATTGCGACCAGGACAAAGCGAATGTAGAAAAAGTAGGCGTCTACCGCTTGTCCCTGCGGGGACTTGCCCTGCATCGATGAATGGGCGAGGCCGACAAAGCCGACGACAACTAGAGGTGCCAGCAGGAATGACGCGCGCCCGAGCCAAACATGCAGACTCCGTCGACCACTTCGAATTGCCCTGGGCTGCACAATGAGCAAGATCATCCAAAACGTGCCCGTCACCACGTGAAAGTGCGTCCAACCGCTGAGTTTGATCTTTGGAACCGCCAAGTATCCGGGCCAGAAAGCGACTATCGCCAACGCCATCAGAATGGCGTAGAAATAGGGTGACCATCGGACGTGCGGGCTGTCGAGATTCATGGCATGAGCTTCCGCTTTGGTGGCGCATTGAGTCGGTTGGTGGATGTACCCGTTGACGGCTAACGTTCAAATTGAGGGGCGCCGCGCTTTTGCGGCGTCCCTCTCGAATGCAGGG
>JBKJMK010000382.1:0-2848 GCA_046596005.1 Usitatibacteraceae bacterium
CTGACAGTTTGATTCGGTCAATAGACGAATCGACCATGCGTGGCCGATGCACGGTTCCTGAGGGTGCGCTTGCCTCAGCGCTGACGCCCAACGTGGCAATTGAGACTATTAACTTCACTTCACAGAAGAATTTTGATCGACTGCTCTGGCAGCATGATGTGCTATTCGTCCGCGGCGAGGATTCGTTTGTTCGTGCCCAATTGGCAGCCAAGCCGTTTATTTGGCAGATTTATCCGCAAAACGAAAACGCGCATTGGGTTAAGTTGAACTCATTCATCGCACTCTATTGCGACGGGCTTGAAACTGAGGCGGCCTCGGTGCTGCGGGAATTGTGGCGTGCATGGAATGCTGAAGACCGCGCCAACATCGGTGCCGCCTGGCAACAATTCACTAATCATCTACCCGCCTTCCAGGCGCATGCCAAGGCGTGGTCGGAAAGACTTGCGCAAATGCCTGATTTAGCCGCGAATTTATTGAGTTTTTATCAAAAAAGCACTAAAATTTAAGGCTTTGCTGGCGGTCGTTGCGGCAATCGAATTCCCTATCAAGTATCAGGATCAATAATGAAAATCGCTCAAGAACTACGCGCCGGAAACGTTGTAATGATCGGCAAGGACCCAATGGTGGTGCTTAAAGCCGACTACAGCAAAGGTGGCCGCAATGCCGCTGTTGTCAAAATGAAATTTAAAAACCTGCTGACGTCGTCTGGCATGGAGACTGTCTATAAAGCCGACGACAAGTTTGACGTCGTACAATTGGAACGCAAGGAAGTTACGTATTCTTATTTTTCTGACCCGCTTTATGTATTCATGGATAGTGAATACAACCAGTTTGAGGTCGAGGGTGAAAATATGGGCGATGCTCTCAATTATCTCGATGACGGTATGGCGTGCGACGTTATTTTTTATGACGGGAAGGCCATTTCGGTTGAGTTGCCGACGTCCGTAGTGCGGGAAATAGAGACTGAGCCTGCAGTACGCGGTGATACATCGGGCAAGGTGTTGAAGCCCGCCACAATCAAGCCGACCAACTTCAAAGTCTCGGTACCATTGTTTTGTGAGAACGGCGACAAAATTGAAATTGACACGCGCACTGGTGAGTACCGGCGCAGAGTGTAGAAAAGACAACGCTGTAAATCACGCTATCATCGAAGGGCACGGAACTCCGTGCCCTTTTTAATTCATATGTTGAATTGATGACAACAAGAAAATCCGCAAAGCATGCTATGACGCACAAGGCAGATTGCCGCGACTGCCCAAGGCTTGCGACATTTCTTGACGATGTAAAAGCCGGGTATCCAGAGTATTTTTGTAAGCCAGTGCCGTCTTTTGGCGTCAAGAAATCAGCGCTCTTGATCGTGGGGCTGGCCCCAGGCCTGCACGGAGCCAACCGAACCGGTCGCCCATTTACCGGTGATTATGCGGGCAGACTTCTATACAGCACGCTTCATAAATTTGGTTTTGCGGATCGAGCAATATCCATCAGCGCAGACGATGACATGAAAATGATTGATTGTCGCATCACCAATGCTGTGAAATGCCTGCCGCCGCAGAACAAGCCGGACATATCGGAAATTCGCATCTGCAACCAGTTTTTGAAAGCAGAATTGGCGGAAACTGCGCGCCAGACAGCTATCTTGGCGCTCGGCGGGATTGCGCATGGGGCGGTGTTGATGGCCACAGGAATAACGCCAGGCACACATAAATTTGCTCACGGTGCCAGGCATCAACTTGCAAGTGGCCATGTGCTATTCGATAGTTACCACTGCTCCCGCTACAATCTCAACACCAGGCGCCTTACCGAAACCGCGTTCCATGCTGTGTTTGCTGTAATCCGCGCGCACTTGAATTCATCGGTGTGAATTGAACCGGTAACGACTAGATTCGCACGATGACCAACAACACCTTCGACCCTAAGCCGATTCTCGCGCAGTTGCCGAACCTGCCTGGCGTTTATCGAATGAAAAATGGTGCAGGGGAGGTGATTTATGTAGGCAAAGCGGGTGACCTGAAAAAGCGCGTGTCTTCATATTTTATGAAGCAACTCGCCAGCCCCCGCACCACGTTAATGGTGTCACATATTGCCGCGATTGAGACCACCGTCACCCATAGTGAATCAGAAGCGCTGCTGCTGGAAAATAATCTGATCAAATCGTTTGCACCGCGTTATAACGTGCTCTTTCGCGACGACAAAAGTTATCCCTACATCATGGTAACCGGCCACGCGTTTGCGCAAATTCGTTTTTACCGTGGCGCGCACGTGAAACCCAATCGTTACTTCGGACCATTTCCGTCGGCGTGGGCGGTGCGTGAAACGCTGCATCACTTGCAAAAGGTTTTCCGGCTGCGCACCTGCGACGACAGCGTTTATGGTCATCGCTCACGGCCCTGTCTACTGCATCAGATTGGCAGGTGCTCTGCACCTTGCGTCGGTTTGATTGATGCCGCCAGCTACGAACGCGATATCAATAATGCGGAACTGTTTCTTCAAGGCAAAGAAACTGAGGTACTCGATCAACTGAATAAAAAAATGGAGGCAGCGTCAGCGGCGTTGCAATTCGAGTTGGCCGCAGGATTCCGCGACCAGATACGCACCTTGCAGCAGGTGCTTACGAAACAATTTGTAGAGTCTTCCAGCGCACGCGATGTCGATGTTATCGCTGCCGAGGAAATCTCCGGTATCTGGTGCGTCAATCTGGTGATGATTCGGGGTGGGCGACACTTGGGCGACAAGAGTCTCTTCCCGGTAAATGCAGCAGACGTGGATTTGCAAATTATCGTTAATGCCTTTATCGATCAGCACTACAGCGCACAAACACCCCCCGCTCAGATCATTCTTGACGGGAAAT
>JBKJMK010000411.1:0-10388 GCA_046596005.1 Usitatibacteraceae bacterium
AGGAGGATTCATCCATGACGGCCGACCCCTTGTTTTACGATGGCGGTTGCACCTGCCGCTTCGTGCGGTGCTGCTGGGCAGATCGTAGTTCGAGATTGCGCCCTGGTGTCACGACCCTGGCTACTTCGGAAACAACAGTTCGAACAACGCTCTGGCCTTTGGCGTCAGGTTCTTCGGGTCAGGGTAATGCACTTCATCGTCCGGTACCAGCAATTTTCCGTAGACCGCCTGATAAACGCGCTTCACCATCCCGGGGGCGACTTCTTCGCGGTCATACCCCGGGAAAAATCCCAAGAGCCGATAGCTCGCACGTTCGAGTGCGCGTTGCGCGTAGGGGGTTTTCAGCGTTGCCATGCCATACAAGAATTGCGCCCCCATCGAGCGGCCCATGTCCTCAGACCCCATCATGACACTGCCGGCCAATTTTGCGCCCCGGTGTGCAGCGGCGACGATCACCAGCCGGCCATAGATTGCCAACGCTTCTACCTCCCGTTCAAGCGACCACACGCCGACTACTTCATTGTTGAACTTGAACAGGACGACCCAAACGTCTCGTTGGGCCTCGCCGTCGAGAAATACTCTGTTGTGATAAAACTCTTCGCGCAGGTAGCAACTGGCGACGCCGACCGCGATATCCGGATGCCAAACCTTGATGGCCGCAATGAGTGCTGCAATGTTGGCGCGACTGAGCCGCTCAAAACTATAGCCCGCGGGCAATGGCACCAGCGTCGGCAGTTCATCGATCATGGGCCATTTCATGTTCCGCTCTCCGCGACGGGTTGCAGCGCGGCGACTGGCGGGCTCGGAAACAACACTTCAAACAACGCCCTCGCGGTTGGCGTCAGGTTATTCGGGTCGGGACGATGCAGTTCCTCCTCGGGCACCAGCACTTTGGTGTAGACGCCTTCAAACACACGTTTGATGACGCCGGGTGCCACCTCCTCACGGTCATAGCCGGAGGTAAAGCCGATGAGCTGCCATCCCGCACTTTCGAGCGCGTGCTGCATGTGAGGGATCTTCAACGTGGCCAGCCCAAAAAAGAATTCCGCGCCCATCGCCCGCCCGGCAAGCTCCGCGAGCGGCATCACCTTCGAGGCAAGTTTCGCGCTCCGATGCGCGGGAGCAATGATGATCAATCGGGCATATAAAGACAGCGCATCGGGTTCCTGCTCCCATGACCACATGCCGGCAAGTTCATCACCGCACATGAACAATCCCACCAGGATAGCCTTCTGTACCTCGCCATCGAGAAACACGTTGTCGGTGTAGAAATCTTCGCGCAAATAACAACTGCCGCCACCGACAGCAATGTCCGGATGCCAAATTTTGATCGCTTCAATGAGTGCCGGAATTCCGCAACGTTTCAGGCATTGGTAGCGGTAGCCGTCCGGCAATGGTGCCATAGCTGACATTTGGTCGATGGTGGGCCATTGCATTTTTTGGTCTCAGCATTGAATTAAGAAAGCTTGGCGCATCCAGTCTAATGGCTATTCGTTCGCAGAATACGAGGTGAATCGCACCACGATGCGCATCCTGCCAATTGTGGTGAACACCAGCACTGGCGAGGCTTGCAAGCTAAAGTTGCCTTAAACACCTCGCCAAATGGCGATCTACTTTATTTCTCGCCATCAACCCGAAACCAACACCACATCCCAAATTGCCACCAGCGCGTCACGCTCCTGTTTTCCGGACGGCGCGCTGTAGCGGGCGGTCAGCGATTTTCTGCCGTCTGCGCTGGCGCTTGTAAAAAGTCTGTCCTTTCCATTCAACGCTTCCCCTGCGAAATACATCTGCGTCACGAGCCGGCTGGTGCGCCCCTTGATGTCGAAATGAATGTGCGGCGGCCTTGACCAGCCATCGATACCCGTTGGATATGCGGCAGGCTTCACGGTTTTGAATTGATAGTTGCCGTCGACACCCGTGCGGATTTTCGCGTAACCCTCGAAATTGGGATCGAGCAGCGCCGGGCCTTGATCGCCGGGATGGCTGTAGCGCCCGACAGAATTGGCGTGCCACAATTCAAGCTCCGCATTCGCCACCGGCTCGCCACGAACGTTGGTGACGCGGCCGCTGACGTACACAATCTGCCCCAGCGCGCGTCCGTTCTTGCCAGCGATGACGGTAAGGTCGGCATCCTGATCGACGGGCAGCGTTACCGGATAAAACGGTCCCATCACTTGCTCGCTCGTCGGCCGGAGGCTCGCCTTCTGCGCGAAAGCGGAGGACATAACACCGGCCATTGCTGCGCCGGTAAGCGCCGCTGAAGCAGTCAACATGCCACGGCGGGTGATGCGTATCGTTTGAAGGCTGGCAGGTATGTGAATGTGCCGATGATTTTCTTCGGTTGGTGCGGTTGGCGTAAGTAGTTTGGGCATGACAACTCCTTAAATAAGGTGATTGGCGGTGCGGGTGGGATTCATTGCATCGGACGTAGATGCACAACGGTGTCGGTGTGCTGCTGAAATGAAATAACCTTGCCATCCAGAAACTTCCATACGTGCACAAAGGGTGCCGTAAAACTCTTCCCCGTGGCCTTGTACTTGCCGCTGTAGTTGCCGAGTGCGACGACAGTATTCTCGTTGGCGATAAATTCATCGGGAACGGCCGCATAGCCATCCCATTCACCACCAATTTTCATAAAGACATTTTCCAGTACCGCATTGGGGCCAACAAACGTGCCGCCATAGGGGCCACCTTCGGCTTCAATCCAGATCGCGTTTGGCGCAAGCGCACCAAGCACGGTTGGGATGTCGCCCTTGGCGAAGGCGGCATATACGCTGCGAATAATTTCAGTGTTCTGACTCATGGTTTGTCTCCGTGGGTGGTGTGATGAGCAGGGCCAGCCAGTTTATGTCGGGTGTTATGCCGCCGTAAACCCACCGTCAATCATGTGGATCCCGCCAGTGCAGTACGAGGCATCATCGCTCGCCAGAAACAGGGCGAGTTGCGCCACTTCTTCGTTGGTGCCGTAGCGCTGAAGCGGAATCAACGTCGTGAAGTACGCGCGGACTGCGTCAGGGTCTTCCGACGACGCTTGCGTTTCGATGGAGCGGATCATCCGGTTGTCGATCGGCCCAGGCCCAATTGCATTGACGCGAATTTTCGATGCGCCCAATTCCAGTGCCACCGTTTTGACCAGGCCGTATACCGCGTGTTTACTGGCGATATAGGGTGCGAGGCCTGGTGAGCCGATCACTCCCGCGATCGATGACAGCGCGATCATCGAGCCTCCGCCACGTGCTTTCATCGGCTCAACACAGTATTTCATCGCGAGCCATACGCCGATGACATTGGTGCGTAACACCTGCTCGAAATCGGCCATGCTCTGCGCTTCGATCGGCTTGACCGCTCCTTCGGTGCCAGCGTTGGCCAGCAGGATGTCCACGCCTCCAAACGCCTTGACCGTCGCCGCGACTGCCGCCTCGGTCGCAGCTTCATCGGTGGCATCGGCGACGAAGTGCGCCAGGTGTTTGGTGTCGCCCAGCCTGCCGCAGGTTTCTTTGAGTTTCGCCGCCGAACGCGCGACCAACATGACGCTGGCACCCTCGTGTAGGAACAATTTCGCGGTGGCTTCACCGATACCACCGGTTGCGCCGGTGATGATGGCTACTTTTCCGTCGAGTCGTTTTTTGTATTCGGAGGGCTGATTCATTTGTGCTTTCCATTTGGTTGAATGATGGTGCTTCCACAGTCCGGATCAGGCGTGCACCTAATCCGGGCTGCGCTCTTATTCCTTAGAGGTGCGTCCGCCGTGATCCCCAATCAGGATCCACTTGTCGCCCTGCTTCATCAGGATGTCAGTCCAGCGACCGGCGCTTTCTTTTTCCTTTCCGGCTTCATCCTTGGTGATTTGCACGAAGTGATAGTGTGCGAACGCGACATTGCCGTGGATCTTGATGCCAACCGGCTGGATGTCGTACACCAGTGTTTTTGTAGTCTTGTGGCCGTGGGTGATGAATTTCCTTGCCGCGTCCTTGCCGCCCGGCACCGCACGTAGGTGATCCCAGCCCATGTAGTCAGCGTGAAAGTACGCGAGGAAGCCTTCGGTATTGCCGCCCGCATCCGCTGCCCAATACGCCTCAACGTTTTTCCATACCTCCTTCTGTGGCGCAGACCACTCCTGCGCAAGCAGCGGGCTGGCTGCAAACATCATCAGGCTCGCGGCACAAAATACGGCGAAATTTCTGGTTAAATTTTTCAACATGGTTTTCCCCTTGAATGTTGTGGAAGAGAACATCTTTTTGATTTTGCTGACGACTTTGGTTGTTGGCGGTTTGTCAGGTAGCCTGACGGCCCACCTGCTGCTATTACCTCTAGCACTGGCACAGCGTTTCAGGCATTTATGCTCTGCAGCGCGTGCCTGTGCTTGAGTTTAATCAAAGTACAAGTTTGCTAATTGGTTTCGTAGCTTCGGCGGGCGACCAATGTACTGCAAGCTGTAAAGCGCGCCCCCAGTTTCCCCCGGGACGAATTGGGATCGGCTTGTGCGCTGCGGTACATATCCCACGCTTTACCGAACGACTCGGCGTTCTTGGTGCGACCGACCCATACTCTCGACTCAAGATTGTTATGCTGGAGTGGCGACAGGATCTCCGCCTTGTAGCCGTTCTCGGCCGCGACCACGTTGAAATCCTTCACGACCTCCATATACTTTGCCATGCTGCAGCCGTCCTTTAGTTTGAACTCGATCACGTCCATGTAATCGGCGGAAGCGATCATCGGGAAGGCAAGCATTGCGAGTAACGGTGCGACTTTGAAAATCTTTTTCATTTTGGTAACTCCTCGGTTGTGGGTGAATTTCAACTGCATTGCTGGCTTGGATGATTTCAGTGAAAACGGTCGCCAGTTGCCGCTTCAATATTGGTGCTCATGGATGCCATTTGCGACCGCCAGACGCGTCGGCCTGCGCCCGGATACCATCACCGCATTTGCACCGGCAAAAAATCCGCCTGTCGCAGCCGCACGATTGAGGCCGGCCTCCCAGCGGCGCGACTCTTCGGCGTCGATCACGCCAGCTGCCTGCGCCTCAATGGCGATTTGATCCAGGCCAATAAGCTGGCGCGCGAGTGCGACGTCGGTCACGAATACCGGCTGTACATCGATGCGGCAATCGATCATCCCGCGATTGGTAAACATGCGGTGCAGATGGCGTCCGGAATAGGGATTGTTCATCATGTGTGTGGTATGAAACTGCACCAGACGGCGTTCGAGATCGTTCTCGTCGCTGTCGATGGTGAGCGTGGCCCAGTCGGTGTCGATGACAACCAGTTGGCCACCCGGTTTGGTCACCCGCACCAGTTCGTCGAAGGCGCGTTCCGGATCGAGCAGATGCTGAAAGACGCGCTCACTGCGACTCGCATCGAAATAGCCGGTTGGCCAGGGCAGCGCGGTGGCGTTGGCGTGGTGGTGCGTGACCCATGCGCTGACACCGCCTGTCTCTGCACGTGCCTTCGCTTGCGCAACCATTGCCGCATCGTAGTCAACGCCGTGTACTTCGCCGGTGCGTCCAACAAGGTGCGCGAGTCCGATCGTGTCGATTCCTGCACCGCAGCCCAAATCGAGTACCCGATGCCCTGCTCTCAGCGCCAGCATTTCGACGCTCTTTTGCCGGATGCGCGACATCAGTTGTGCAACCGTGTTGAGATAGTCGGGGCCGGCATGGCCAATGGGAGCGGACATTCCACGATTCTTTCGATACCGGGCGTTGACGATGGACGCATCCTGCGCGCTTTGGCCATTCAGGTCTTTGGGTGCGGCCTTAATTGTTCTGAATCTTCGTTGTAAGATGCGCCACTGACTTCCGAAAAGCGCCAATGCCCGACTCGACCATCGCTGCCGATTTCGTATTCGACCGCTGTGCCATCCGGCGTGAAGCACGCCAGGTGCTCATTGACGGCCAGCCAGTCAGGCTCGGTGCGCGCGCATTCGATTTGCTGCTGGTACTGATCGAGCGACGTGATCGGGTGGTGCACAAGAATGAGCTGCTCGAGATCGTCTGGCCGGGGCTGGTGATCGAGGAAAATAACCTGCAGGTGCATGTTTCTGCGTTGCGAAAGCTGCTGGGTCCACAGACGATTGCCACGATTCCCGGTCGCGGTTATCGCTTCACCGCAACGCTCATGTCATTGGCGGGCAGTAACGGCGGGGCACATGCCGACCCGCATGGAAACGCATTGACCGCAATACCGGCGCGCAGATTGACTGATCGCCAGCGTGAAGAGCCAACCCTGTTCGGTCGTGACGAAGACTTCAAGGCCGTGACGGGGCTGGTGACAGCGCATCGGCTCGTCACGCTGGTCGGTGCCGGCGGTATCGGCAAGACCGTGCTGGCGCACGCAGTGGTGCGGGCGATGAATACAGCGTTCGCCGATGGCGTGTGCCTGGTCGATCTGGCACCGCTGACAGATGCGACGCAACTCGCGGCGGTCGTCGCCGGTGCACTGCAAGTGACGTTAGGCCATGGTGAGGTGTCCGAGGCGTTGGCCGATGCCGTGAAAGCGAGGCACATACTGATCGTGCTCGACAACTGCGAACACCTCGTACAGTCGGCTGCGTTACTGGCGGCGACCTTGTTGCAGGTCGCGCCCAGGCTGCATCTGCTGGCCACCAGCCAGGAGCCGTTGAAACTTCAGCACGAGCAGCTTTATCGTGTCGGCACGCTGGCAATACCGACGCGTGTCACACTCGAGGACGCAAAAGCAGCGGGTGCGGTACGGCTGTTTGAACATCGCGCACGTGCGGCCGATCAGCGCTTCGTGCTGGACGAATCCAACGTTGCCGCAGTGGTGGACATTTGCGCCCGGCTCGATGGCATTGCGCTCGCCATTGAACTGGCTGCGGCCAGAGTTCAGTTACTCGGTGTGCAGGGTTTGCGCGACCGCCTCGATCAGCGCCTGTTTGTACTCAGTGGCGGCTCACGCATAGCACCGCCGCGCCAGCGTACGCTGCGTGCGGCGCTGGAGTGGAGCCACACGCTGTTATCAATGGAGCAGCAGGCAGTGTTCCGTCGACTGGGCGTGATGTCCGGCTCCTTTGGCCTCGATGCGTCGCAACAGGTGGCAGCGCTTGGCACGATCGACACCTGGGCAGTGCTAGACCACCTTGGCGCGCTGGTCGAGAAATCGCTTGTCAGCGTCGAGCCCGATACCGATGGCGTGATGCGCTACCGCATGCTCGAAACGATGCGTCAATTCGCGTTGGAGCGGCTGGCGGAATCGGGGGAACAACACGCCACGCGCGAGCGCCACCTCGCCTGTTTCCTCGCACTCGCCGTTGAGGCCAAAGTGCAACTGGAGGGCCCACAGCAGGGCGCGTGGCTTAAGCGGCTGGACCACGACCGCGACAATTTTTTTGCCGCGCTTGCATGGTGCAACCACGCCGATGATGGCACCAATCGCGGCTTGAGGCTGGTGAATGCATTGCCGCGCTTTTGGCTCAGCCGCGGACTGCTGGTGCAAGGTCACCACGCCTGCCTGGAAGCGCTGGCGCGAGGGTACGGCGAGGGCGGGCTTAACGACGGCGACCCGCAGCGAGGTGAGGAATACGACCATCTGCGCTGTGAGGGTTTGCTGCATGCCGGCAGGTTGTGCGGCTATCGCGGACTCGATGATGAATCGGCAACGTTGCTGGACGAAAGCGTGTTGATCGCCCGCCGTCGCGGCTTCACCGAGCTGCTGTCGAGCGCGTTGTCGCACCTTGGATTTGTGCGTTTAAGTTTGCATGATCGAGCTGGGGCTCGCGTCTATCTGGAGGAGGCTCTCACCCTCGCACGCCAGCTTGGTGATGCGCCCGGACGTGTCAATCTGACTGCTGCAAACCTGGCCGAACTGGAGCGTGTGGAAGGCCATCTCGGCGCAGCCGAAGCCCTGTATGAAGAAGGCCTGCACCACGTGCGTGTCACTGGCGACCGGTTGCGCACAATGATTGCATTGAATAATCTGGCGATGGTCGCCGTCGTCAAAGGCAACGATCAGCGCGCGCGCGCGATGCTGATCGAGTCCCTTGCGATCTCCGACGAGCTCGGTTCACGGCGTGGGCGACTGGTGGTAATGGAAGTGTGCGCAGGGTTCGCCGCACACCTTGGTCGGTGGGAACTTGCGGCCCGCTTTGATGGTGCGGCCGATATTCACACCGTGCAGATGGGGCGCCGTCGCGACATCGCCGATGCCGCGTTTCTGGCACCATTCATCGAGCGTGCGCGTGCGGCACTCGGTGTTGATGGTTATGCCACCACAGAAGCGGCGGGGCGCGCACTCTCGTACGACGACGCGGTCGCTGCGATGCAGAAGTGGCTGGACCAATTGCATTGCCTATCGTGACTCAAGCCACATACAGAAATATCGCCGCATAGTGAATCGCTGCACCGGCAAGTACAAATAAATGCCAGATGCCGTGCCAGTGTTTGTATTTTTCGTCGAAGATATAAAACACCGTTCCGGCGGTGTAAACCACACCGCCCACGGCAACCCACGCGAAGCCGCGCCAGGTTAGCGCGTCGATCATCGGCGCCACGCCGACCACCGCGACCCAGCCCATGACGATGTAAATCACCAGTGAAATCCAGCGTGCACCCTTGGCGACGGTGAGCTCCTGGATGATGCCGATCAGCGCCAATCCCCACACCACACCGAATAGCGACCAGCCCCACGACCCGCGCAGGGTCACGAGCGTAAAAGGCGTATAGGTGCCGGCAATGAGCAGGTAAATCGCACTATGGTCAAACTTCCTGAACACTTTCTTGGTCATGCCGCGCGTGCTGTGATACAGCGTGGAACAACCAAACAGTGCAATCAGTGTTGCGCCGTAGATCGAAAAGCTCACGACTTTCCAGGTGTCGCCCTTGCTTGCGCCCACCAGGATCAACGCCGTCGCCGCCGCGATGGCCAGCAGCGTGCCGGCGAGATGGCTGTAACCGTTGAAGCGTTCACCGTGGTGCATGTTGAAAATCTTTGCGTTGTGTTGGTGGTGTACCGATGGCGCGCTAAGTATGAAACACAAGCACCCACGCGGGGTTTGGGGAATTTAGTGCCTGAAATGCCCGCCAATGCTGGAGCTTGATATTATCGCTACATCCACTCCGGCTGAAAATTGGTATGCCCAATATCAAATTTCTCGCGCAGCGAAGCATTGATACGCAACACCAGCGCCGAATAACCGGCAACCGCTTCGGGCTTGATGCGCACGTGCGCCGTGAGGCAATTGAAGCGCTGGGAAATCTGCCAGATGTGCACATCGTGAATGTCTTCTACATCCGGAAATTCGTGCAGTACATGCGCCTTCAATGCGGGCACATCGATGGGCGAGCCTTCCATCAGCACGTGCAACGAATCGCGCAGCAACGACCATGACCATTTCAGAATGATTGCGGCCACAATCAGTGCCAGCAGCGGATCAATGGACTGCCAGCCGGTGTAGTGAATGACGACGAGGCCGACAATGATGGCCACCGACGACAAGGTATCGGTGAGCATGTGCAGGAAGGCCGAACGGATATTCATATTGGTCTGGTCACCGCGCATCAAAATGGCACCGGTGATGAGATTGACGACCAGGCCGACAATCGCGATGACAAGCGTGACACCGACGTTCACCGGCTCCGGCGTGAACAGCCGGATGATGCCTTCAATCACGATCCATATCGCGGAAAGAAGAATGGTCAGGCCATTGACGAACGCCGCGACAACTTCGACGCGGTAATAGCCAAAGGTCTTTTCCATATTGGCCGGTCGCGATGCCAGCACGATGGCAACCCAGCTCAGCCCAAGCGCAAAGGCGTGCGTGAACATGTGAACGCCGTCCGACACCAGCGCAAGCGAGTGCGTGAGCAGCCCGCCAACGATTTCGGCCACCATCATCGTGAGGGTGATGACAAAGCTGACTAGCAGCAGCGATTTGTCGTGGGCGCGGTAGTCATGTTGATGACTGGCATGGTCATGGTCGTGATCGCGGTGGTCGTGAGCGTCGTGGCTGTGGTGCTCGTGCGCGTCGTGCGACACCTTTTCCGCTGCCAGGGGTGCGTGGCCGGTATCGCTGTGCACGCAGTGCGACTTGGTGTTGATATGCTCGGAGGGAGTGCTCATGAAAACATTATAGTGCTGCGACAGTTTTATCCAGGCACATTGGCGCACTGACTGCGCAAATCCCCCTCAACCCAACGCCAGCCCGCTTACCCCCAACACCATGCCGAGTGCGGCGATGGTGCGGCGCGTGGCGTCGCCCTCCTTCAATGCATGCGCGCCGAGCAACGCGGCAAACAGGATCGACACCTCGCGCGTCGGTGCAACGTAGCTGACGGGCGTAAATACCATCGCCGTCAACACCAGAATATAGGATAGCGGGCTGACCACGCCGATGGCGATAACCGTTTTGCGATGGTCCCGCCAGGCGCG
>JBKJMK010000043.1:0-5008 GCA_046596005.1 Usitatibacteraceae bacterium
GTGCGATTCCCCTGGCATTGGCGCGCGGTGCCGGCGCCGAATCACGCCAGGTGATTGGCTGGGTCATCGTCGGCGGCATGTCGTTAGGCACTGTACTCACGCTCTTCGTGGTGCCGACTTTCTATACGATTTTTGCGCGTAATCACCAGCATGCGCGATCCATCGCTGACCTGCAGAACCCACATCCAGCAGTTTCACCATCGGCGGGTGATTAGCCGAGTAGTAGCTTAAAGTCGGGGCGCGGATCAGGGCTGCATAATCCGGGATGGCGGTAAATTCACAAACGTCGCGGATTACGCTGCTCGAATCCGCGCGACAGTCGCCTCTGCCGAAAATGCCATATAACGGTCCCTCGCAAGCGTCGCGATCGGGCCCACTGGCAGCGTGCGCGTTTCGTAACGGGTGCACGGTGTCACCTTGCCGTAGTTGCCGGTATTGAAAATTTCTGTTGCCGCCTCGAGTTCCGCCGGTTGCACTGCCCGTTCAGTAACAATCACACCTTCACGCGACAGCAGGTCAATCACGCGTGCGCGGGTGATGCCAGCTAAAAATGTTCCGTTCGGCACTGGTGTGACTACATTGCCATCCTGCGTCACAAAAAAAATATTGGCAGTTGCAAATTCCGCCACCTGTCCTTTGCTGTCACAGACGACGGCGTTATCAAAACTACGATCCCGTGCTTCGCGTAATGCGCGCGTCGAGTTGGGATACAGGCAAGAGGCCTTCGCGTCAGTTGGCGCCATCGAGGGATCAGGACGACGCAGCGTTGACAAGCACGCCGAAAATCCACTGAACGACGGCAGCGGGGCATCGAATAACGTTAGCGCAAATCGGGATTTTTCCGGGTTGGGAATGAGCAACCCTTCCGTACCGAACACGAGCGGACGAATGTAGAGTTCAGCATCTTTGGAAAACCTGCCGATGCCGTCAACGCAAAGGTTTATCATCTCTTCGACAGTGTACGGGCACACCATCGCCAGGCTTTTAGCAGAACGAGTCACCCGCTCCAGATGCAATTTCAGATCCGGCACCTGGCCGCGAATGCAACGCGCGCCATCGAACACGGAAGAGCCTAACCACACACTATGATCCATTGCGCCAAACAAAGGCGTATTGCCTTCGGTCCACTGACCGTTGAAGTACGTCTGATACATTTTTTCCCCGCAAGTAATGGCGCCCGGGATGCAGAGGCGCTGGATGGTTAAGGTTTTTTGATCGCGTCAACGGTTTTGTCCTGCGGGCGAACGCGAGCGACCCATTCAAAACTGCGATCTATCCGCAATTCAATCACTGGTTCATTCTCAGAACGCGCCGGTATCGTCACAGCGGCCGGGTTCATCGCAACCCGACCTATTACCACCGGTGCGGGTGTCTGCGCAATGCCCGGGGCAGATGGCGTTCCCACCAAATAGCCCGCACCTGCGCCAATCATCAGCGCCACTGCAGCCACGACGACCATTGAGACGGCAGGCGACGATATTGGCGACACCAGCTTGCCGCTGGATTGAGGTTTTTTCGCGGCGTTTGCGGCCCAGTCTTCGCGTTCCCCCGACAGGGCTGCCATATGTTGTTCTGCTTCTACTCTTGCCAGCAATGCGTCTTTCGCTGCGGTATCTGAGGCTGCGCGAACTTTCTCGGACGCCAACGCCTCCTTCTCTTGATCTGCGCGCGCCAATGCCGCCTGTTTCGCAGCAGTCTCGGCTTCTACGCGCTTGCGTGCCGTTTCCGTCAATGCGTTCTCGGCAGTGGTGCGTTCCGCCGCGATCCGCCCGGCCGTTTCGGCCTGCTCCCGAAGTGCAGTGGCCGCAAGCATCGCAGCCTCTTCTGTTTTTTTGCGCTTGCTGACTGTATCCACGAGACGTTTTTCCGCCTCGCATCGTTGCTCAATGAGCCGTGTCTCGTCGCGATCCGCCTTTACGCGTGTCTCAACGGCTGCCGCGAGTTCGTGTTCAATTTTTAGTTTCCGCTCGGTTTCCGTCTTCAACGCAATTTCAGCTGCGGCGCGCGTTTGCGACGCAGCTATCGCCTCCTGTTCGGCCTTGGCACGTGCGGCAGACGCAACCCGCGCCCGGGTTTCAGCTTCACGTAGTACATTCACCTGCTGTTGTACCTCACGATCACGCCCACTCCGGTCAGACGCAGTTTTGATGGCAGCTTCGTGTTGTGCCAGCATCTGCGCCGCCGCCTTCGATGCTGCGATTGCCGCCGTCAGTTCCATGTCTTGCCGACTACGCAATGCCACCAACTCCGTCAAGCGTTTGTCGCCGGTGGTGCGCTCCAATGCGGCGACTTCGGCAGCACGCTCCGCGACGATGCGGGATTCAGTAACGCCCTTCAACAGCAGCTCCGCCTTCACGCGCGCATCTGCTGCTTCGGTTGCCTTTCGTTCAGCCTCCGTGCGCCGCTGTGCGGCAGCCAGTGCCTCCTGTTCGACGTCAGTGCGCGCGATGGATGCGGCGCGCGCTTTGGTTTCAACCTCGCGTAGCGCCATCGCCTGTTGTTCCGCCTCACGTTCAAGCTTGGAGCGATCAGACGCCGTCTTGATAGCCGTCTCATACTGGGCCAGCAGTTGCTGCGCCGCTTTGGCCGCAGCAATTACCGCAATCAATTCCTGTTCTTTCTGGCCGCGCAAGCCTGCTAACGCCGAAGCGCGTTTATCACCCTCTTTTCGCGCCAATGCTGCCACTTCAGCCATGCGTTCCGCTTCGATTCGTGCTTCGGTGGCGGCGTTCAATTCAGCCTCGGCTTCCTCCCGCCTTGCTGCTTCCCGTGTTGCTGCGGCTTCGGCATCGATACGCTGTTTAGCTGCGGCCAGCGCCTCACGTTCAATGGTAGCGCGCGCGGAGGCCGTTGCGCGAACCTTGACGTCGATCTCGCGTTTGGCGTTTACTTGCTGCTCGGCTTCACGATCGAGCCTGGTCTGGTCAGATGCTGACTTGATGGCGGTTTCATGTTGCTGCAGTGCTTGTCCGGCCGCCTTGCTGGCCGCAATTGCGGCAACGAGTTCCAGCTCCTTCTGACTGCGCAAATTAGCCAGTACGATGGCGCGTTTGTCGCCTTCTTTTCGCGTCAATACTACTGCCTCTGTTGCACGTTCTGCCTTGATCCGGGCGTCAGCCGCAGTTGCCAACTCAGTCTCCACCTGCTCGCGAAGCGCGGCCTCCTGCGTTGCTGCGCGTTCAGCCTCGGCGCGGCTTTGTGTCGCGGCAAGAGCCTCTTGCTCAGCCTTGACGCGGGCCTCGGCTGCGACGCGCACCTTGGTTTCGAGTTCGCGCTGCGCATTTGCCCGATGCTCAGCCTCACGATAAATCTTGCCGTGGTCAGAGGCCACCTTGATAGCACCTTCGTGCTGCGCCAACATCTCCTCCGCTGCCCTGCGTGCTGCACTTGCCGTACCCGCCTCTTGCTCTTTTTGGCCACGCAAAGCTGTCAGCTCAGCGACGTGCTTGTCACTCGTCTTGCGCGATAGTGCCGCTGCTTCCGCCGCTTGTTCAGCCGCGATACGGGACTCAGCGGCTACTTTCAAGTCGGTCTCGGCTTTTGCGCGCAACTCTGCCTCGTCCTCCGCCTCCCGCTCGACCGCGATACGTTGTTGTGCTGCCGCTTCAGCCTGCTTCTCGGCAGCAAACCGCGCGGCGACGGCCTCACGCGCCGCCTGTTCAGACGCAATCCGCTCTTTCGCCAACTGTGCGGCATCGCTCTCGGCTTTCGCGCGCGCCTCTGCGTCGCCGCGCGTCAACTGCTCTCGTTCCAGCGCAGCGTTCGCGTACGTAATTGCGGCGGCATCTTGTTTGGCTTGTTGCGTCACAGCCTGTTCTGCGGCGAGCAATTCATCGCGCCTCGCATCCGCGTCTTCGCGCGCGGTCAGCGCCATCACAGCGGATTTTTCAGCCTGGGTTCGCTGTAATGCAATTTGTTCAGCGTGCTGCTCTGCAGCGACACGCTCGATGGCAAGTTTGGTTGCATTGCGCTCAGCCTGTGCACGCATATCTGCAGCGACTTTAAGTTCACTCTCCGCTTTTGCACGTGCCTCCGCTTTTTTCTTCAACGCGTCCTCGGCATTGGCCAGCGCGACTGCCACTGACTCTGCCTTGAGTTCGGCTTCAATGCGTTCCACTTCCGAATTCTGTGCATCCGTCTCGGCATCAATCCTCTCACGCGCGAGTTTTGCAGCGGCCCGGTCGTGTTCGGTTTTACCTTCGATTTCCGTGCGGGCCAAGCGATTTTTCTCGGCAGCTTCTTTGGCTTCTGCGGCAGCGCGCGCGTCGGCTGCCATGCGCGCCTCCTGCTGCGCATGGTCAAGTTCGCGGATAGACAATGCGCGCTGTTTGACGGTCTCGAGACGCGCGAGCACCGCAGCCTCTGCTTCCTTGTCCACCTTCATCGTGGCAAGCGCGTCGTCGATGGCTCGCGCCTCGGTTGCGGCGCGCTCGCTTTCACTGATTTGTGCACGCTTTGCGGCTTCCAGCCGCTCCTGCGCGAACCGCGCCTCTTCTCGCTCTGCATTGGCTTTGCGCGTAGCGACATCACGCAGTTCGCTCTCCGCCGTTTCGCGCAGCCTGATTTCTTCAAGTAATTTTCGTTCAGCCTCGACGCGTTTCTGTGCGAGTGCGATCGCGTCTTTATCAGCAGCCAGACGCGAGGCTGTGGTCATTTGAAGTTCATGTTCAATTTTGAGCCGCGCTATCGCCTCGTCAACAGCACGCGCCTCAACGGTTTTCCGCTCCAATGAGAGCGCCTCTGTGCGTTTTTCTATCACCAGTTTCTGCTGCGCCTGTCGTGCACTTTCGGTCTCGATAGCTGCCTGTTTGGCTGCCGTGGCCAGCAGATCGCGCTCGTGCTCTTCAGCTTCAGATGCCTGCCAAAATGCCTCCTCACGATCCGTTTTGACCGCACCAGAACCGGCAATCGGCCCCGGGCCTGCAAGCTTTTTTTGCCTCAAAGCTTCGGCTTCCTTTAGTGCGTCAATTAACTTGCTCATGCGGTTGTTCCATGGCGACCTGTTGGC
>JBKJMK010000312.1:0-10524 GCA_046596005.1 Usitatibacteraceae bacterium
ATAAAGATCGCGCAGTGCCTGCACCATGTCACCAGCAACCGAGCAGCAAATGCAGCCATTCGACATGACCATGATGTTTTCGCTCGCCTCGCGCACCAGCAGATGGTCGATCGACACGGCGCCATACTCATTGATCAGCACCGCCGTTTCCTGCATTGACGGGTGTTTTAACAGGCTGTTGAGCAGCGTGGTCTTGCCGCTGCCGAGGAAGCCGGTGAGAAGTGTGACGGGGGTGATGGAGGATGCGGTCATACGCAGCCTTCAAGCACAACCGGCGCAACGGCCGCGCACTACAAGATCGATCTCGGTAGGGCGAAATCCATCGGGCAGCGTGACATTGACCTTCGGTAGCGACTTATCGAGACAAAACGTTTGCCCGCAGGCTTCGCAGGTGAAATGCGCGTGATGGTCGTGCAAGGGCGATCTCGCGGACGCTTGCGGTCGATTGATCATGAAGCGCCAAACCCGATCATCGCCGGCGATTCGATGCGAGATACCCTGATTTACCAGCCATTCGAGTACGCGGTAGACGGTGACGCGATCAATCGCATGGTGGTCTGTGAGCATCCCGGCGATGTCAAGATGCGTGGTCGCACGCTCACTCGACAGCAGGCAGGCTAGGACTGCGATGCGCGGTTGAGTGAGACGCTCCCCGGTGGCACGGATGGCGGCCTCGGCGGCAGGAAAATGCGCTAGATAGGCGGGCTTCATGGGACTTTGCATCTTACGCGTTGAATGCTGCAGTTGCAACTGAGTAGCATGAAAATGAATAAGTAAACTCTAGCATTGGCGGGTACCTCGGACATAAATTGCCTTGAAACGCTCGTCAATGCTGGTGTTTGTTAAGGAATAAACCTCAATGTATGTTTTGCTTCACCCGCCAGCAAACTACCAGGTTTGCCAGTCAGCCAATCGCGATGTCCCGCCCCATAAAACGGCGAAAGCGGATGCCCGCTTTGCCCGCCCGGCATAACGAAAATCCCTTGCTCCTCACGACCGGGCGCAACCACCATCCGTTGCGATGCCCCGAACGTCGGTGCCGCTACCAGCGGCATGTGGTTGTCGCCCGCCTGCGGTGCTTTCGGCATGTTCAACCAGTCGGACAAAAAGGGCATTGCATGGGTGAATGGATGACGAATGTTTGTGGTGTTGCGCTTTCCCCAACTTGCGTCGCTTAGCGTCGCGTTTTGCTTTGTTAAATCATCATATGTGCTTGCCAATTGCGCTGCCAGGAAATCATCCCAGTCGCGGTATGGCTTGGGCACCAGATGCGCGGGCCGCATCGACAGCGTCTGCCATACCGGATATTCAAATTTGGCGTCTACCGCAAAAGCACGAAAACGCTTCTCAGGTGTATCGGGGCCGGGTGACGCGCGATCAGTCGCAGTGATCCACGAGAGCCACAACCTGTCCATGACCTGTTGTCTGAACGCGCGTGCGATGCGATGGCCGGTTTGATCGATGTCGGCGCGACCGTTCCAGATTTTCAGTTCTTTCGCGATGGCGCTGTTTTTTTCATCTGGTTTGGCGGCGGCAGTCGCGAGTGCAAGCGCCGACCAGCGTTTCAGAAAACGTGATTCGTTGTCTAATTGAATGGCGTAAAGTTTTTTCTCGTCGAACTTTTCCTGCTCGCGCAGTCGGTCACGAATCTGACCGGCACGCGCGCCGAGGTCAAAGCCACCGTCGCCGATGATGCCGCCGCCAACGCCACCAAGTTGCCGATTGTTTGCTGTCCACAGTCGTGCATCGGGCGGGTTCTTGATGAGCGGAAATTTTTCCGGCGCGAGCCATGTTGTTGGCAGTTCGTCGGCAGTGGTGAATGTGCCGCGTCCGGTTTGTGCACCTGCGGGATAGGCGGGTATGCGTCCCATGATTGTCCAGGCAATGTTGCCGGACTTATCGGCGATGAGAACGTTCTGATGAGGGATGCCGCTGGTGTGCGCAATCAAAATTGCCTCGTCAATTGTTCTGGCGAACATCATCCCGGTAGCACGCGCGTTCACTGCGCCATCGCGATAGAGGGCCCAGCTGAGTGCGTAGTCGGTCTTGCCGCTGGTCCGCAAGATTGGCCCGAAAGCAGTTTCGCGGACATCCAACTCGCTCGGCTGCGCACCTTTTACGGCAATGATTTCACGCACGCTTGTTACGGCTGTGGCGAGAGCCGAACCCTGCTCAATCTCGACCCAGTCAAACCACTGACCATAGCCGTTGGTAAAACCCCATGCCACGCTTCCATTACTGCCAACGCTCAAACCCGGCACGCCCGGCAAGGTCGCGCCAACGATACTTTGTTTGGCTGAACCTTCACCGATACTAAACTGGGCGCGAAACCAGATGTTTGGCACGCCAAGGCCCAGATGCATGTCGTCGGCAAGAATCGCGCCGCCATGCGACGACAGCGCACCGCCGACGGCCCAGTTGTTGCTACCGATCCCGGACTCCGCGTCCGCTTGGGCCGGCGCGGTGAGTGCATTTTGGATAATGGCTTCGTCATGGCGCACATTGAGCATCGCCGCAGAGGGTAATGGAGGCGTAATGACGACGCTGCCATCGAGCGCTGCATCCCATTCGCCGCCGGTGGGCTTGAGCCAGTTGAACAGCGCATCACCAATTTTTCGTCGTAGTATCGCATCGTCGAAGCGCTCGGCAATTCCGCGCGACTGAAGCATGAAATACATCTCCGAGATGACGAGCAGCGAATCGACTTCCCGCCATGGCTCGGGTTTGGCCCGCAACACCAGATACTGCCAGGGACGCGCGGTGAGTGCGTCGAGGCCCGCGTTTACGCCTTCCGTGTATACGCTGATCCATGTTTGATCCTCACTGGAAATTTTCTGCCATTGCGCGGTCATGCGCGCACGAAAGCGATGCTGGCGTTTTTCCTTGTCGGTCTTGATGGTGGCTTCACCGAGGAGTGCTGACAGTTCGCCTGCAGCCGAGCGGCGCGCAAGATCCATCTCGAAAAATCGTTCTTGCGCATGAATGAAACCCAACGCACGCATCGCATCCCGGGCATTCTTCGCGGTAATGCTTGCGCTTCCCTGGTTGTCGCGCGTCACAGTGACGGCTGACATGAAACCGGCGGCACGGACATTACCGTCGAGTAATGGCAGGCTTGCCCTCATCGTAAAGTACCCGGCCATACTCAATGCAATAAGCACACCGAAATTTATGCCGACAAACCACACGCCAATGCGTAGAATTTTTTTCACGTCTTTCCACTTTTGCCAGGCTTTCGTTTGGCGCGTGGATGCGCAGTGTCGTACACCTTGGCTAAATGCTGAAAATCGAGATGCGTATAAACTTGTGTAGAGGCAATGCTTGCATGCCCCAGCATTTCCTGCACGGCACGCAGGTCGCTGGATGATTGCAGCAGGTGCGAAGCGAACGAGTGCCGCAGCATGTGCGGGTGTGGGTCAACCGTCAATCCCTGTTTTGCGGCCCACGTTTTTATGTGGCTCTGCACTACCCGCGGTGAAAGCCGCCCGCCGCGTTTGCCCAGAAACAATGCGCGCGTCTCAACGCCTTTCATCCGTTGCCTGGCTGCCAGCCAGCGCGTCAATGCATCGAGTGCCGGCCCGCCAACCGGGACGATGCGTGTTTTATCGCCTTTGCCCGTGACGCGTACTTCGTGTGCCGAAAAATCGACTGCACCAAGATCCAGATCGGTCACCTCTGAAACACGAAGTCCGGACGAATAGAGCAGTTCGAAAATGGCGCGGTCGCGGATACCCTCTGGCGTGTCATCTGAAAAACTGACCAGCCGGATGGCCTGGTCTGGGGAAAGCGCCTCTGGAAGGTGCCTCGCTGCTTTCGGCGGACGCACCCCATCAACAGGGTTTGCCGTGGCCAATTTGGCCTGAACAGCAAATCCAAAAAATCCACGCCAGCCAGACAGCACACGCGCCAAAGAGCGCGGTGCCAACCCTTGCGCATGCAGCGTGGCGGCAAAGCGCCGGACCTCCGCTTGTGTGACCTCGAGCAGTGAATGGCCGGGCGCACCACGAGGGTCGGGTGCGCTGTCACCAACGATTGCTTCGAGCAAGGCGAGATCGCGTTGATAGTGCTTGACGGTCAGTGGTGATAGCCGCCGTTCGTGCCTGATGAAAGAAAGGTAGCGATCAATCGCGGCGTGCACAGCGTGCTCTTGTGGTGCTATTCGCTCGTCGGCGCGCGAATTACGTTCAGGTGCTGTGCCATACAGTGCGCGAATATATCGCCGATACGGCTCAGGAATACAGTACCCATTTCAGCATAGAAGCGTTCCGCGTTTTCCGACGCCATCAGCAATAGTCCGAAAGTCGCGCCCTTTCTTAGCGGAACCAACGCGTAGGATTTCAAATGCGGCGCGTGTTCGCCAAACCAGAGATTGGTTTCATAAACGGGATGACTGCCGCAGTACGGGCTCGTCATGGCTGCGACAAACTGCACCAGCTCTGTGGCGACGGGTTGAAACTCCGGTGAGGACACGGCGGGTAACGCAACATTCCAGAAGCGAACGGCCACGTGCGGCACCTCGAAATGATCGAGCAAATCCAGATAGAGCGTATCGACCAGCTGTTCCTGCGAGGCGCAGTCGATGAGATTTAGCGCGAGACGGTGGATTTTTTCAGACAACGCGTCGTTTTCCTGGGCGAACGTGATCAGCTCGGAAAGTTTGCTCTCGAGCAGTTTGACTTTCTCACGTGTTGCAATGAGTTGCCGTTCAGGAATCGATACGGTACGGCCGCCGTGTGGATGGGTCACGTTGATGTTCAAAAGTACATCAACGTTGGACTCGAAAAAATCCGGATTCGCGCGGAAAAACTCGGCAATTTGCTCGTTGTTCAATGCATTCGACACTGTTGGTTCATCCCAGTAAAAATGGCTAGATCTTAATTTCGCCGGTGTAAACGGTTGCGGTCATGCCGGACATAAAAACGTTCGCATCGCGGCCCGCCCATCTTACCGTGAGTTCGCCCCCGCGCATGCTGACCGCGACACAATCATCGAGCAAACCCCAGACTATGCCGGTGACCACCGCTGCACAGGCACCCGTGCCGCACGCCAGCGTTTCGCCCGCGCCCCGCTCCCATACGCGCAGGCGTATCCGGTCGCGTGAGACGACCTGCATGAAGCCGACGTTGGTGCGCTTTGGAAACTGTACGTGATGCTCAACCAGCGGGCCAATGTCGCTGACGTGCGCGGTATCGGCGCTGGCAACCATCTGCACCGCATGCGGATTGCCCATCGATACTGCGCCAATGGTGATCGCGCTGCCACCAACATCAATCTGGTACTGAAGCGCCTCGGCATTAGCGAGGAAGGGAATATCGGCCGGGAAAAATCGCGGCGCACCCATATTCACCGTGACCGAGCCATCCGCTGCGATACTTGGTTCGATGATGCCGGAGAGTGTCTCGACGCGCAGGTCGGACTTGTCGGTTAATTCCTGATCGCGCACGAAATGTGCGAAACAGCGCGCACCGTTGCCGCATTGCTCCACCTCGCCGCCGTCGGCGTTGAAAATGCGGTAGCGAAAATCAGTGTCGTGGCGTGTTGGCGCTTCCACCAGCAGAATCTGATCGCAGCCGACGCCGAAGTGACGATCGGCAATGCGGCTGATTTGCACCGATGAGAGGGAAATTTTTTGCGAGATGCCGTTGAGCATCACGAAATCGTTGCCCTGGCCGTGCATTTTGGTGAAGCGCAAAACCAATTTGGTGGGATTTCTATTCTGGGGTGTAGATGAAAGGGCTGTCTTGAAGATCTGGATTTTTTTCGATTTCAGCGCAGTCTTCAACGTTCATCGCCGGTGGCTTGTCAGCGGGATTTCTGACCGATGCACGAAACTCAGGGTCGGAAATTGCCTGTTTGACGGCGTATTCACAGGCCGAATCCTCCGTTTCGGATTGCACATAAACGGTCTTGATAAAGCCGTACCAGCTTTCCTTGCCTTCCCGGTGAAGTAAAAAATGTTCACCGCGCAACAGGACTTGGAATTGAGCCATCTTTGTGATCCCTTCACTCTACTTTATGCCACAAAACCCATCATACCGCATGATGCCGAATGTCCATCAATAGAACGATGGCTCCCCTGGCGGCCTGGTTTTGAATCGCTTGTGCACCCAGAAATACTGATCCGGCATTTCCAGAATGCGCTCCTCCAGAAATGCATTCAGTCGCCTCGCATCCGCCTCTGCATCGCCGGTTGGATAATCGTCCCACGCCGGATAAAAACGCGCTTCATAGCCAGCAGAAGTCTGCCGCGTCACCAGCGGGACAATTTTGGCACCGGTGATTTCGGCTATTCGCGCCATTGCTGTCACCGTGGCGGTCTTGATGCCGAAGAAATCGACGAACACGGCGTCTTTGGCACCGAAATCCATGTCCGGTAAATAGTAGAAAAGCTGGTTGGCCTTTAGTGCTTTCAATACCGGCCGAAGTCCCTGTTGGCGCGTGATCAGCGTTGCATTGTTGAAGCGTTGCCGTGCGCGCCGCAATGCCCGATCAAACACTTTGTTTTTTTGCTCGGAGTACATTGAAAAAACTTCCGGGTATTCCTGTGAAAAACGGGTGCCGCCCATATCCAGGCCGACAAAGTGTGGCGCAAGCACAATTACCGGGACTTTGCCACGCCAGGCGTCGATATGGTGCTTGTCAAGGAGCGTGACATTAGCGAGCGCGTCCTCAACCGGACCGTACCAAACGCGCCCTAATTCCAATGTGGAGCGCGCTAGATTCTGGAATACGCCCCGGCCAATGCGTTTACGTTCGGCCTCGGTTTTTTTGGGAAAGCACAGTCTGAGATTGGTCAAGGTGACACGGCGTCGACCCCAGTGAAATAGCAGGCTACCAAGGCCGCGGCCCATCGCTGCCACCCACCTTGGTGGAAGCCAGCGAAGACACCACAGAAAAAACAGGACCACGCGCATCAGGCGGTCTCAGGTAGCGGCGCGCCTGCCGGGTGTTTGTAACGGTTGTAGCCCCAGAGGTATTGCGTTGGTGCCATGGCGATAAGTTTTTCCACCATCGCATTGGTTTGTCTGGCGGCAATTTTCCGATCGCTAGAAAATGGTTCGGGCATGGCCTCAATATGAATGCGATAGCCTTTGCCGTGCGCCAATCGTTCGGCAAAGAAAAATAAAACGACGGCATTCGCTGATGCAGCCAACCGTGGCAGCAACGTCATTGTGTAAGCGGGGCGCCCGAAAAAATCCACCCATGCACCGTCTCCACTGCCGGGAACCTGGTCCGGAAGGATGACGATGTTGCCACCGCCTTTCAGTGCGCGCAAAAGTGTGCGTATGCCCCCGGCATCTGCCGATGCGGTTTCGCCGCCGGCGCGTACGCGGCCTTGCTGCATGATCGCCTCAAGCCATTTCTGTTTGGGCGGACGATAGAGCGCCGTAATCGGCATGCGGCCTGCGAGGTAGCGACCGGCAATATCGTAACAACCCAGATGCGGCGTGACAAAAATGATCGGCTGCCCGTTAGCCTGCGCGGTCTCAATGTGCTCCCAGCCAATGCAATCATCATCCCGGACCATGTTATACAGGCGCTCAGGTGGCGCGGTCCACGCGACGGCGAGCTCGCTGATGCCTTTGCCTTGCTCGCCGATGGCGTCGTTCAATAACACCTGCTTGGCCCCTTCCGGCAGCATGTACTGCTCATACTGTCGAATGTTTTCGCGCGTCAGACGCCGATGTCGCGCAGATGCACACCATACCAGCCAGCCCAGTCCGAAGCCGATAGCGTGATTGAGCCGGAGTGGCAGACGTCCAAGCGCGCGAAACAGCCATATCACCGCGACAAGTCCCGTACATACGCGGGCTTTTCCAATTGGACCACGTCGGGCTTTCTGCTAAAATCCGTGATTCTGTTTTTTGCCATTGCGTTTTTGGTATGTGGTTTTAGGCCGCTGATTTGATTGGATTGCGCGGCAATTTTCTTGACTGACTGAGGGGTTACCCAATGACTGATTTTCTATTCACATCCGAATCCGTTTCTGAAGGCCATCCAGATAAAGTGGCTGACCAGATTTCGGACGCGATTCTGGATGCGATTCTAGCCCAAGACCCGCGCTCACGGGTTGCGGCTGAGACGCTGTGCAACACTGGCCTCGTCGTTTTGGCGGGTGAGATTACCACCACTGCCAACGTCGATTACATCGGCGTTGCGCGCAATACCATCAAGCACATCGGCTACGACAACGCCGATTACGGCATTGACTATAAAGGCTGCGCCGTCATGGTCTGCTACGACAAGCAGAGTCCGGATATTGCGCAGGGCGTCGACAAGGCGCAAGACAATGACCTCGACCAGGGCGCTGGCGATCAGGGCCTGATGTTCGGTTATGCCTGCGACGAAACCAGTGTGTTGATGCCCGCACCGATTTATTATGCGCATCGGCTGGTACAGCGCCAGGCCGAGATTCGTCGCGACGGCCGCTTGCCATGGCTGCGTCCGGACGCCAAATCTCAGGTCACGATGCGTTACGTCGATGGCAAACCTCACTCGGTGGACACCGTGGTGCTTTCGACCCAGCACGCACCCGAAATTTCGCAAAAAGACATCCACGAAGCGGTCATCGAAACCATCATCAAGCCGGTGCTGCCGAAAGAATGGCTGAAGAACACGCGCTATCTGGTGAACCCGACAGGACGTTTTGTGATTGGCGGACCGCAAGGCGATTGCGGTCTCACCGGACGCAAAATTATTGTCGACACCTACGGCGGCGCATGCCCGCACGGCGGCGGCGCGTTCTCGGGCAAGGATCCCTCCAAGGTCGATCGTTCAGCTGCGTATGCCGCGCGTTATGTGGCCAAGAACGTGGTCGCGGCGGGATTGGCGCGCCAGTGCCAGGTCCAGGTTGCGTACGCAATTGGCGTCGCAAAGCCGATGAATATCACTGTCTACACCGAAGGCACCGGCGTGATTCCGGACGAGAAAATCGCCGAACTGGTCGCCAAGCACTTTGATCTGCGTCCAAAAGGCATCGTGCAGATGCTTGATTTGCTGCGTCCGATCTACGCCAAGACGGCGGCCTACGGCCACTTCGGTCGCGAAGAGCCCGAATTCACGTGGGAGGTGACTGATCGTGTCGCACTACTGCGCGATGCGGCGGGCCTCAAAGGTGAGCATAAAAAGGTGCTCGCCACGGCATAAAAAGTTGCGTATAATTTTGGTTCCGAGGAGCGCTGCGAACGATTCTTGAAATCGACCAGGCTCGGAACGAATTTGTAAGTGAACAACTGCGCTCGCATTCTTAACCGAATGCGGGCGTTTTTTATTGCGCTCGCCAAATCTAAATCATTGCAAGGAGCTTTTTATGAACGCAATTCTCAAACCGCAAAATTTGATCGATAACGACTTTCACGTCGCCGATTTAAAACTGGCCGACTGGGGCAACAAAGAAATCAAGATTGCCGAAACCGAAATGCCCGGCCTGATGGCGATTCGCCAGGAGTTCGCTGTTACCCGTCCGCTCAAGGGTGCCCGCATCACCGGTTCGCTCCACATGACGATTCAAACCGCAGTGCTGATCCAGACGCTGGAAGCGCTTGGCGCGCAGGTACGCTGGGCATCGTGCAATATTTTCTCGACGCAAGATCACGCTGCTGCCGCCATTGCCGCCAGTGGCACGCCGGTATTTGCCGTCAAAGGTGAAACGCTCGAAGAATATTGGGATTACACCCATCGTATTTTTGAGTGGAAGGACGGCGGCTACACCAACATGATCCTCGATGACGGCGGAGATGCAACCCTCCTGCTGCATCTGGGCACGCGCGCTGCAACGGATGCCTCCTTAATTGAGAATCCGGGCTCGGAAGAAGAACGCATTCTTTACGCGGCGATCAAGGCAAAACTTGCCATCGATCCGACCTGGTACGCCGTGCGTCTGAAGGCAATCAAGGGCGTGACCGAAGAAACCACGACCGGCGTACATCGTCTGTATCAGATGGCCAAGGACGGCAAACTCGCGTTCCCCGCCATCAACGTTAACGACAGCGTGACAAAATCGAAATTCGACAACCTTTACGGCTGCCGCGAATCATTGGTCGATGCCATCAAGCGTGCAACAGACGTGATGATTGCGGGCAAAGTCGCGGTGGTGGCAGGTTATGGCGACGTCGGCAAAGGCTCCGCACAAGCGTTACGCGCACTTTCCGCGCAAGTGTGGGTGACGGAAATCGATCCGATCTGCGCGTTGCAGGCAGCGATGGAAGGCTATCGCGTTGTGACCATGGATTACGCGGTCGACAAGGCCGACATTTTCGTCACCGCTACTGGCAACTATCACATCATCACGCACGACCATATGGCGAAGATGAAAGACCAGGCCATCGTTTGTAACATCGGCCACTTCGACAATGAAATCGACGTTGCTTCGGTTGAGAAATATAAGTGGGAAGAAATCAAGCCGCAGGTTGACCACATTATTTTCCCGGACGGCAAGCGTATCATCCTGTTGGCCAAAGGGCGCCTGGTGAATCTGGGTTGCGGTACGGGCCATCCGTCTTATGTGATGTCGTCATCGTTCGC
>JBKJMK010000045.1:0-6693 GCA_046596005.1 Usitatibacteraceae bacterium
CGCTTCAAGGTGAACGATGATGTCTATTACGCGTTTGAGGAACCGACCAGTTTGAATACGCTCGAGTTACTTCCCAAGCTGCAAGACATTGGCGTGAAGGCAATCAAAATTGAAGGCCGTCAACGCAGCCCTGCCTATGTCGCGCTCGTCACCCGCATCTGGCGCGACGCAATCAATGCCTGTACTTCAAGCCCCAAAACTTACCGCGTGCTTGCCGACTGGCAATCGGCGCTGTCACGTGTAGCCGAGGGTCATCAGTGCACACTTGGTGCATATCACCGGACATGGAAATGATGGCTGCTCGAACGATGCCGGTGCGCTTGACGCTCGGCCCGCTGCTGTATTACTGGCCGCGTGACAAAGTATTGGCGTTCTATGAAGAAGTTGCGTCCTGGCCGGTCGACAGCGTGTATCTCGGCGAAACGGTATGCAGCAAGCGGTTCGAACTGCGCGCATCCGACTGGCTGCAGATTGCCAGGCGGCTGGCAGACGGCGGTAAGGAAGTCGTGCTGTCTACTTGCGAATTAATTGAATCGGAATCGGATCTGCGCACGCTTCGCAAAATCACCGGCAATGGTGAGTTTCTTGTCGAGGCCAATGATCTCGGTGCCGTGCACTTGTTGGCGGACAAAGTTTCATTTGTTGCGGGTCCTTACCTCAATATCTACAGCCGTTTATCGCTGGAATTTTATCGGGGCCTGGGAGCACGCCGCTGGGTCATGCCGATTGAATTGAGTCAAGTCGGCCTGCAAGACGTGTTGCGGGAAGAGGGCCTCAATATGCAGACTGAAGTATTTTCGTATGGCCGCTTGCCGCTTGCCGTATCAGCTCGCTGCTTCACGGCGCGCTACAACAATCACAGCAAGGACGATTGCGGTTTTCGTTGTATAGAACACCCGGATGGGCTCACGGTAGCCACCCAGGACGACGAGGCTTTTCTGGTGATGAACGGCTTACAGACACAGTCGGCCCGCGTTTACAACCTGATCGACGAAGTTGAACAGATGATCGCGATGGGTGTGAGCCATATCCGCATCAGTCCCCAATCATCGCAAACGGCCCAGGTGGTATCAATGTTCCACGCCAAAGCATTAGGCGCTGCTATCGGACCAATAGCGGCCACAAGGATGGCACCATGGGCACCAGAAATCGCGTGCAACGGCTACTGGCATGGACGCCCAGGCATGGATTCGGCCGTTGCTTCAGCCGCCGACACGGCACCCAGTGAGAGGACGTCAGCAACATGATCAACCTGAACGCGGCATCGCGACCGCCCTTTATACGTCCCTTCAGCAGACTGGTCAGCCGCCTACCGCACCCCGGATCGGCAGTATTCGCCAAGCTGTTGAATGCCGTACTCCGGCGCGACCTGCCGCAAGACGTTTATCTTCAACTCATCGGCCGGCACGTCGAAATTGCCGTTTCAGATTGGGGTGTGCGTTTTCGCGTCGGTGTTTCATCTGAACGATTTACGCCGCTGCCGCAAAACGCCGCGGCCGACCTTAGCATTACTGCAACCGCGCGTGATTTTGCCTTGCTCGCGTCTGGCGACGAAGATGCGGATACACTTTATTTTGACCGGCGCGTCGTCGTTGAAGGCGATACCGAATTGGCTTTGCTGATCAAAAACACGCTGGACGCATTGCCTGCGCCGAAAACACGCAAGCTCATTCGCGTGTTGCATCGGGGCATGGACCGGCTAACGGCACTTCGCATTCGACGCGCAATTGTCGGCCGGGCACGCAGCCCGTAAACAACGCCGTTGCCCGCGCTGCGCGGGACGGCCGTTCGGGCACTGCGAGTCAGAGTCCGGCCAAGTATGCTGCCAGATATTTCACGAGATACCCGCGCTCATTTGATCTGGGTCAAAACTGTGCGTGCCGGGCCAATCGATCATATAAGAGATAGTTGATGGCGGAGCGGCTGTCAGCGCGCCTGCAATGGTGGCTGGGCACCTTCTGTGGATCGCGCGCAGCCACCCTCTACGTGTACGCGCTTGCCAGATGGCACCCGCGTGAATTTCATACCAGCGGCATTTTTCAATGGTTCGTCTAGTGATCCGGGCATCTCAAAATGTCCCGTCTGGTGCGATGGAGAGGTCCACATGGTTAATAAGGGAACACAGAATCATGCTGCCGAGGTGGCGTCGATGCAAGCGGCGTGCACCCACTGTGCATTAGGTAAGTTGTGCTTTCCGCATGCGGTACCGGCGGCGTTTCGAACGCTTTTTCCGATCGCTCTGGAAAAACGTACGCGACTTGCGCGTGGCGAATTCCTGTTTCATGCGGGCGATCGGCAAACAGGACTTTATGCGGTCAAGGCAGGTTTCCTCAAGATCTGCATGCCGTTACCTGACGGACAGAGCAAGATCGTCGGATTTCATGCGATGGGAGACGTATTGGGGCTTGATGGCCTGGGCAGCGATACACACACCACGGATGCTATTGCGCTGAACGGGTGCGAAGTTTGCGAAATTCCCATCGACAAGTTTGAGAAACTGATGGAGAACCCTGCTGAATCGGTTCACGTGCGGCGATTGCTCGCCCACGCGTTTGCGCGCGTCGAAGCACAGGCGGCGGCCGTGGGCACACTCTCGGCCAAACAACTTGTGGCGACATTTCTCCTCGAAATGTCCGGACGCTGGGAGGACCGGGGCTACTCGAAGAATGAATTTGTCCTGTTCATGAGCAGGAAAGAGATCGGCAATTTTCTCGGGATCACGTTTGAAACTGTCAGCCGTGTCCTTTCATACTTTCACGCCAGAAAATGGATCACGGTGAACGGCAAGAATGTGCTGATTCTCGATATGCCTGCGTTACAAATGCAGCTTGCCCTCACGAAGGCTGCGATACGGCGGAACGCTGAAGTCTGACCGCGTTCAGGCGACCGGTAGTAAGCCCGCCGGCATGATGCCGTGCAGCAGGTATTCGATAAGATCTTTTACGGAGCGAATTTGATTGCCGAATGGCAGCGGTGCGGCACCGCGAAAGAACAGTCCGCGTTCGACATCGCCGGCAAGTGCGGCGGCAAGGTGATGATCAATGCAGAATTGTCCGAAGCGTTCGATGCCGTCGCGCAGCCCGCATTGCTCCAGGCAGTCGAACGCAAGCGTGCAGTCGGTGCGGGTTTTGGCACGGCTTTGCAGTACCGGAAGCTTAATCATGTACTTCTCAAGCCACGGCGTTTTGACCGCACGTGCGGGCAGGCCGGCAACACTCATGAAGGTGACAATGTCCTCCGGCTTGGCGTCGGTCAGTACACGCTTGAAATTAGCGTGCGCATCGCTTTCCTCGGTGACAGCAAATGGCGTGCCGACTTGCACGGCACTTGCCCCCAATGCAAATAGCGCCTGCACTTGGGCGGGTGTGGCAATACCACCAGCGGGAATGAGTGGTACGTTTTCCTGTTCAATTCCCAATTGTCTGAAAACTGCAAAAGTCTCTTCCAGCACGCGCGGAAAATCAAAGCGCGGGTCGTTGAGATCGGCAATTTTTGCCGCGCCAAGATGCCCACCTGCATAGCGAGGATGTTCAATGACGATAGCATCAGGCAGGCGCGATTTGCGCAGCCATTTCTTGAGCACGATGGCGATGCCACGTGAATCCGAAAGGATCGGGATCAAAGCAACATCGGGGTAGGCTTCAGTCAGATCCGGCAGATCAAGCGGTAGGCCGGCACCAACCACAATTGCCTGCACACCGGATTCGCAGGATTGACGCACGTTGGCGGCGTATTCCGAGACTGCCCGCATGATATTTACCGCGATCATGCCATTGCCGTTGGCGATCTCCGCTGCCGCACGCAACTCGCGGTCGAGGGCAAGCAGGTTAACGCGGTTGATGAGTTCCTTGTCGCGGCTTTTTAACGTTTGCGCCATCAGGTCCGGATGATGGCGCCGCAGATCCACGCTCGATAGCGTGCCGACCGCTCCGGCCCGGGCAACGTGCCCTGCAAGCCGATGCGCGGAGATGCCAACGCCCATACCGCCCTGTACGATCGGCAGCAGTGCTCTTCCCTTGATGCGCAATACCGGGTTGGCAACGGGTTCGGGCTTCAACATTGCGGCGCCCTCGCTAGTCCTTGGCGAGGCCGGAAATATTGAAGCCACCATCAACATAAGTGATTTCGCCATTGATGCCACTGGCCAGGTTGCTGCACAAAAATGCGGCAGTGTTGCCGACTTCTTCGGTGGTTACATTGCGCCGTAGCGGCGAGTTTTTCTCAACATGGCTTAGTAATTTGTTGAAGTCACCGACGCCGGCTGCGGCAATTGTTTTGATCGGTCCTGCCGAGATGCCGTTAACGCGAATACCCATTGGGCCGATGCTGGCGGCCAGATAGCGCACGCACGCCTCCAGGCTTGCTTTGGCGAGCCCCATCACGTTGTAATTTGGCACGGCCCGTACGGCGCCAAGATAAGTCATCGCGACCACGGCGGCATTGCGCCCCAGCATCAGCGGCAATCCTCCCTTGACAAGGGCCGCCAGGCTATAGGAGCTGATGTCATGGGCGATGCGGAAGTTTTCGCGGGTGACCGTCTCGTGAAAATCACCCCCAAGCGCCTCGCGCGGCACGTACGCAATGGCGTGGACGATGCCATCCAGACCATCCCAGGACTTCTCCAATGCGGCAAACATTGCGGCAATTTCGTCGTCGTTGCCGACATCGCAGGGGAAGACCAGATTAGAGCCAAATTCCGGCGCCATTTTTTGCACCCGCTCGCGCACCCCTTCACCCTGGTACGTAAACGCCAGCTCCGCACCCTCTCGATGCATTGCTTTGGCAACACCATAGGCAATCGAGCGATTGCTCAACATGCCGGTAATTAGAATTCTTTTATTTGCTAACATTCCCATTCGATGACCTTTGTGTCGTCATTCGGACGTTCGGCCCTTTCGACGCAAGCCGATCCAGTGCAGCCTTCGGCTCCACGATTGACATCATCGGGCAGTAACGGCGGAGACTTTTGATCAAGATCAAGTAAGGTACGTTCAGTGGGTTCGCTGCTGTCGCCGGAATTGCCGTTTCGGGTACTCTCGCGGGTAGACTCGCAGGTTGCAGCGGAAACCATTTTCGGCAAGCAGAAATCGATGGCAAACGAAAGCGAAATCGAACTCAAACTCAAACTGGTGATTCGTCCGGGCGATGCTGCCGCGTTTCGCCGCCTTGCGCTGTTGCGTGAAAACTGCATTGCCGGACCGACGAGGCGCAAAGTCTTCAATACTTACTTCGACACCACCGGACTCGTGCTCAAGCAGCACGCCATGGCATTGCGTTTGCGAAAGGATGGCAGCAAGTGGCTGCAGACGCTGAAGACGGCTGGTGTGGCGACCGGTGGATTGCACGAGCGCGGCGAATGGGAACATTCGCTGCGAATCCCCCAACTTGACCTCTCCCTGTTTCGCGAGACGCCGTTGGCCGCGCTCGCCCAAAGCAAGGCACTGCACTTGACGCTGAAGCCTGCGTTCACGACCGAATTCCATCGAACCACATGGTGCCTTGAAATGTCACCGGGAGAGCGGGTCGAAGTGGCGCTGGATCAGGGCGTCGTCCGATGCGGTAAGCGCGAGTCGATCATTTCCGAAGTCGAAATTGAATTACTGGAAGGAAGTACTGCCACCGTTTTCGACTTGGCGCTGGCCCTGCTCGGGGAGATTGCGCTTGCACCGGAAATATTGAGCAAAGCTGAACGCGGCTACCGCCTGTTCCGACCGGCATCGCCAGCACCGCTACGGGCGGAAGCCATCGAACTCAAGCGTAATTGGCCGCCGCATCAGGCGATGTCTGCAATCATCGCCGGGGCTGTCGGCCACTTCGGCGCAAACGTGGAAGGTGCAATCGCCAGCGACGACCCCGAGTACGTTCACCAGTTGCGCGTGGCACTGCGGCGTTTGCGTTCTGCGATACGCATTTTCAGGCCGACGAACGCCGCACCAATCGTCACGGAACTGAAGTGGCTGACCGCCGTCTTGGGCGATGCGCGGGATTGGGATGTGCTGGTGACAAAAAACCTGCCGGCACTGCTTGAGGCCGGTGGCGATCAGGCGATCGGGATGGGACTCCTGAGCGCCGCAAAAACAGCGCCAGGGCGAGGCACGCGATGTTGCACGCGTCGCCCTCGCCACGCCGCGCGAAACCGCTTTGCTGCTGACTATCGGCCGCTGGCTCGGCGTTCCAGGGCAGCACCTGATTTGGTCCGCGCGCGACAATGGTGTTGGCGATGCCGCACCGAAGCCGGAGGGATCCAGCCTCGCGCACTTTGCGTCGCATCAAATTCGCCGTCGTCGCCGGCACTGTTGCGCGGTAAAGCTGGCCTCGCTGATCTGTCGGCCGAGGCTCGCCATCGAATTCGCATCGACGCGAAGCGATTGCGTTACACAGTCGATTTTTTCTCGAGTCTGTACAGCCAGAATCGCACGGCGCGATATCTGAAGGTGCTTGGCAAGGTCCAGGACCTGCTCGGCGAGTGCAACGATGCGCAGGTTGCATTACGGCTGCTTGACAGCCTGACTCCGCCGGAACGACTCAATCACTTTGCAAGGCGCTGGGTCGTGGCGCGCCTGCCGGCAAGAATTGCCGCCGTCGACCGGCACTTTGCCGAATTGCAAAAAATGGTGCGGTTCTGGCAGGAGTAAGCGTGAATGGTGCTGGACAAACTCAAGACCGTTGGTGACGTCTCCACGTCGAGCACGG
>JBKJMK010000119.1:0-7104 GCA_046596005.1 Usitatibacteraceae bacterium
GCCAACAGCAACGCGGAGAGAAATTGGCTGGATACATCGCCGCGTACCTGTACGCGGTTTCGCTCAATGGTTTTACGGGAACGAATTTCCAGCGGTGGAAAACCGGGATTCTGCAGAAAGCGAATATCGGCACCAAGCAGTCGCAAGGCATCGACAAGATCGCCGATGGGCCGTTCATGCATGCGCGGCACGCCAAAGAGTTGGTAGCAACTACCCGATTGCGCCGAAAGTGCCAACACCGCCGTCAATGGACGAAACGCGGTGCCGGCATTGCCAAGAAAAAGATTTGCACTGGTCACTGAAAAAGCGTTGACGCCATCGATCACCACCTCATCATGCAGGCCAGCCGCGGCACCGATGCCCGCCCCCAACTGCTTAAGCGCTGTGAGCATCACGTCGGTGTCATCGGATTTAAGCAGCCCTTTGATGATCGTTTGATCAGCGCACATTGCAGCAAGCAACAGGGTGCGATTGGAAATGCTTTTGGAACCCGGTAGTGTCACCGACCCGGCGACGCGCCGGTACGGACCCACGTCAAGGTATTCAGTTCGCGCCATCAGGTCGCCTCATCGCGAAAGCCATCAAGCTCGCCCGCCATCCAGCGATCCCGCGCATGCTTGGCGCGCGCCATCAGTGCTTCGAGAGCGTCACCATCGCTGGACTCCAGCGCCTTTCTCAGTTCGACAATCTGCTCTTTGAACGCGTCAAGTTCGCCCAGCAGCGCTTCGCGATTGTTGAGCGCGATGTCGCGCCACATGTCCGGGTTCGAGCCTGCGATTCGGGTGAAATCGCGAAAGCCACTTGCCGCAAACGAAAACAGCGTCTTGGCGTTTGGTCGCGCCGCCAATTCATCGACCAGCGCAAACGCCAGCAAATGCGGGAGATGGCTCACCGCAGCGAAGATGGCATCGTGCGTTTCAGCTGGCATCCGGACAACGTCAGCGCCACAACTTGTCCAGAGCGCACGCACCCGTTCAATCGATTGCGGCGTATTTTCAGCCAACGGCGTCAGCACAACTTTCTTGCCTACAAATAATTCCGCCGCCGCTGCTGCCACCCCGGCATACTCTCGTCCGGCGATGGGGTGGCCAGGTACGAAGCTGGAAATTTTGCTACCCAACGCCGCGCGCGCCGCGGCAATCACGTCCTGCTTGGTGCTGCCTACATCAGTGATGACGGTTTCCGGGTTCAGAAACGGGGAAATTTCGGTGAGCACTGCAGGAAACTGGCGCACCGGCACAGCGATCACGATCAGCTCACACTCTGCTGCTGCCGCGAGTGATGCTGCTTCATCGATCACGCCTTTTCGCAGCGCTTCGTCGATTGCAACAGTGTCCCGATCAACGCCGATGACGTGCAGGCCAGTGCGCGTGTCACCATGCGCGCGCCGCAACGCGAGCGCGAACGAACCGCCAATCAAACCAACGCCGATGATCGCAATATTCATTTTCAGTACTCAAACTCCTGCACTGGTGGGCTTTTCAGGCCATAAATGCCTTGAAATGCGCACCAGTGCTGGAGTTTTAATTATTTAACTTCTTGCTTTCTCGCAACATCCAACGCGGCAAGAAAGCGCTGATTCTGCGCCGCGGTGCCGATGGTGACACGCAAATAATCCGGCAAGCCGTAACCCGCTATTGGCCGCACGATGACGCCCTGTTGTAGCAACGCCTCAAATACGCGCTTCGCATTGGCAATTTTGAATGTAATGAAATTACCGAAAGCCGGGATGGTTTCAAGATGGCGTTTGACCAGCTCCGCCTTGAGCAACGACAGTCCGGCGCGGTTAACGCGGCGGCTCTCTTCGATAAACGCATCATCGCCAAGCGCCGCAACGGCAGCTACCATCGCCAAATGATTCACGTTGAATGGCTGCCGCACGCGATTCATTAAATCGATGATTTGCCGATGCGCCAATCCGAAGCCGATACGCAGGCCGGCTAATCCATAGGCCTTTGACAAAGTGTGGGAGATGATGACGTTCGGAAATTGGGCTAGCCACGGAACGCTGTCGTAAACATCTGCGTCATCAAGGTATTCGCCATAGGCCTCGTCGAGCACCACCAGCACATTGCGCGGTACCTGCTGCACAAACGCACGCAACGCAGCCCCCGGGATGAAGGTACCAGTCGGGTTATTCGGATTCGCCAGAAAAATCATTTTTGTGTCTGCGCGAATCGCCTTCAGCATCGCATCCAGATCATTGCCGAAATCCTTTGCGGGTACTTCAATGCCTGTTGCACCGACTGCCTGTGTCGCCAGCGGATAGACCGCGAAGGCATGCTGCGAATAGACGGCCGAGTCGCCCGCCTTCATGAAAGTGCGTGCGGCTAACTCGAGGATATCGTTGGAGCCGTTGCCCAGAATAATTTGCTCAGGTGCCACCCTGTATTTTTTCGAAATCGCCGCCTTCAATGCAAACCCGCCGCCATCCGGATACATCGCCAGGTCGCCAAGCGCTGCCTGGATCGCGGCCATCGCCTTCGGGCTCGCACCGAGCGGATTTTCATTGGAGGCAAGCTTGACGATGTCAGCTTCGTTCATGCCGAGTTCGCGCGCGACATCGGAAATCGGCTTGCCTGGTTGATAAGCCGCGATGGAACGGATGTATTCAGGGGCCAGATCTGCGAGTGGATGCAATGGGGTCGTCATGTCTAGCGATTTAAAAAAAAATATTTTTAGACCATTCAGTCGCGGACCAAGCACTTCGTTCCGGATGACAGGAAAAAGATAGCCACTAGAGAACTGCGGCGGGATAAGAGCCCAGCACCTTGACGTATCCAGCGATGTTGCGTAGCTCAGCGAGTGCCGCGACAACATTGGCGTCTTCCTGGTGGCCGTCAATATCGACAAAAAACAGATATTCCCACATCGCCACCTTCGACGGTCGCGATTCGAATTTGCTCATCGAGACCCCACGCTTCGCGAAGGGTGTCAGCATTTCGTAAACAGCACCGGCGCGATTGGCAGCCGCTAGCACCAGCGAAGTTTTGTCTTTACCCGATGTCGAGGGCTTTGGCTCGTAATTGCCCATCACCAGAAAACGCGTGGTGTTGTTGGGTTCATCCTCGATGTTCGATGCCAGCAACGTCAATCCATAGAGCTCGGCGGCAGCTTCACCAGCCACAGCAGCGGAGAAAGGCTCAATCGCCGCCCGGCGTGCTGCTTCCGCGTTAGACGACACCGCCACCCGTTCCGCAAGCGGCAGATTAGCGTTCAGCCACTCGTGGCACTGCGCCAGCGACTGGCCGTGTGAAAACACGCGCTGGATAACATTCAACTCCGATCTCGCGCGTGCCATCAGGTGGTGATGAATGCGCAGCAGCACTTCGCCGCAGGTTTTGAGCGGCGTCTGCGGCATCAGGTCCAGGGATCGCCCCACCGCGCCTTCAGTGGAATTTTCCACTGGCACCACGCCGAAATCTGCCGCGCCCGATTCCACACTCCGATAGACTTCATCGATTGAGACTTGCGGCACCGTCAGGGCACCTTCGCCGAATTGCTTCTTCGCAGCGCGTTCGCTGAACGTGCCCGCTGGTCCAAGGTAAGCGACCGTAATCGGCCGCTCAAGCGCCAAACAGGCCGACATGATTTCGCGAAAAAGTCGCGCGGCCACTTCGTCTGGCAGCGGCCCCTCGTTGATGTCGATAATGTGCCGCAGGACCTCGGCTTCACGTTCGGGGCGATAGGCTTGACCGACCTTGAGCGAACCGACTTTTTGCGCAAGCGTTGCGCGGGCATTAAGGAGCGCGAGAATTTCGACGTTGAGCGCGTCAATTTCGGATCGGAGTCGGGAGAGATCGTCGGACATTAAGTGGATTTTTTCGCAGTTGAAGTCGGTCTGATTCTAACCGTTGCGCTGCGCAAATTCGCCCATAAACGCCGTCAGCGCCTGCACCCCAGCCATGGACGTTGCATTGTAAATCGAGGCACGCATACCGCCGATTGCTTTGTGCCCCTTCAAGCCCGCGAGTCCTGCAGCCGCTGCACCTTCGAGATATTTTGCGTTGAGTGTTTCGTCGTGCAGAAAAAATGGCACGTTCATGCGCGAGCGGTCATCGACCGCGACTTCGTTGCGATAAAAACCTTGCGAATCGTCGATGGCGGCGTACAGCAATTTGGCTTTATCGGTATTCTGCTTTTCCATACCGGCAAGCCCGCCCTGTTTTTTCAACCACTTGAAAGTCAGGCCCGCGAGATAAACGGCGAACGTCGGCGGCGTGTTGAGCATCCAATCGTTTGCGGCTTGTTGGGTGTAGTCGAATACGGAAGGCGTGAAAGGATGTGCGTGACCAAGCAAGTCCTCGCGCACAATCACGAACGTAAGGCCTGCGGGGCCAATGTTTTTTTGCGCGCCACCGTAAACACAACCGTATTTCGAAATATCCATTGGCCTCGACATGATGTTCGACGAGGCATCGGCCACGACCGGTACCTCATCGTCAATTTCCGGCGTCCAGAAATACTCAACGCCGTGAATCGTTTCATTGGTACAGATATGCCGAAATGCCGCGTTCCTATTGGGTTTCCAGCTTGTCTGCCCTGGCACATAGGTGAATTTTTTATCCTCGGCGGACGCAATCACACTCACTTCACAATACTTGCCTGCCTCTTTGATCGCGCCTTCTGACCAATGTCCGGTATTGACGTAATCGGCCTTTGTTTTTCCCCGCAACAAATTCAGCGGCACCAGTGAAAACTCGCCTTTCCCACCGCCCTGCAGAAACAGGATCTTATAGTTAACGGGTATCGCCAGCAATTCGCGGAAATCGCCCTCGACTTCTGCCGCGACCTCCATAAACACCTTGCCGCGATGACTCATTTCCATCACCGACATGCCACTACCTTGGAAATCGAGTAGTTCCTCCTGCGCCTGGGTCAGAACCTCAAGCGGGATTGCAGCCGGACCGGCGGAGAAATTGAAGACGCGACTCATTCTGCTTCGTCGTCATCGCTTTCAACAATCTTTTGCAGCCCCGACAATTTGGAGCCTTCATCCAGATTGATCAGCGTCACGCCTTGTGTGGAACGGCCCATTTCACGAATCTGCTTGACCTTCGTGCGTATCAATACGCCACCAGTCGTAATCATCATGATTTCGTCTTCGGGACGGACCAGAATCGCGGCTACCACTTTGCCGTTACGTGAACTGGTCTGGATCGCGATCATGCCTTGGGTGCCACGACCATGGCGCGTGTACTCGACAATCGAGGTGCGCTTGCCATAACCACGTTCCGTTGCCGTCAGTACGCTTTGCTGTTCATCCTCGGCGACCAGCATGGCGATAACCTTGCCGCCCTTCGATAAATTCATGCCGCGCACGCCGCGCGTATCGCGGCCGGTGCTGCGCACATCGCCTTCTTCGAAGCGCACCGCCTTGCCCTCGTTCGAGAACAGCATGACGTCGCACTTGCCATCGGTCTGCGCGACGCCAATGAGGTTGTCGCCCTCATCGAGTGAAATCGCGATGATGCCGGCTTTACGCGGGTTGCTGAAGTCCGACAGCGCTGTCTTTTTGACAACGCCGTCACTCGTCGAAAAGAACACGTATTTATCTTCCGCGAAATTTTTGACTGGTAACACCGCGCTGATTTTTTCGTTCGGTTGCATCTGCAAAAGGTTGACGATCGGCTTGCCGCGCGAGGCACGCGAACCTTGCGGAATTTCGTATACCTTCACCCAATAAACCCGCCCCTTATTGGAGAAACAAAGTACGTAATCGTGTGTATTGGCGATGAACAGGGTGTCGATGAAATCGTCTTCCTTCATCGCAGTGGCTTGCTTGCCACGTCCGCCCCGTTTCTGCGCGCGATAGTCCCCGATAGGCTGATACTTGATGTAACCGGTGTGGGACATCGTCACCACCACTTCTTCGGCAGCGATCAGGTCTTCCATCGACATTTCCTGACCATTGACAACGATCTCGGAACGGCGTTTGTCACCAAATTGCTGCTTCACTTCGGCAAGTTCACCGGCGATGATTGACGACACGCGCTCAGGTTTGCTAAGGATGTCGAGCAAATCACTAATCTTTTCCATCACCTCTTTGTACTCGGAAACGATCTTGTCCTGCTCCAGCCCGGTCAGCCTCTGCAAACGTAGTTCGAGGATTGCCTGCGCCTGTGCCTCTGACAAACGGTAACCGTTGTTTTGAAGGCCGAATTCCTTGGCCAATCCGTCAGGACGATACTGATCCGCCATCGCGCGGGTCAGCATTTCTTCAACCAACTTGGAACGCCATATTTTCGAGATCAGGCCTTCTTTTGCAATTGCCGGTGTCTCTGATTTCTTGATCAACTCGATGATTTCATCGACGTTGGACAACGCTACCGCCAGGCCCTCGAGCACGTGGCCACGCTCGCGAGCTTTGCGCAATTCGAAAACAGTACGACGGGTAATGACTTCGCGGCGATGGCGCAAAAATGCGGTAATGAACTGCTTAAGGTTCAACAACTGTGGCCGGTTGTCGACCAGCGCCACCATGTTCATACCGAACGTGTCCTGCATTTGCGTCATCTTGTAGAGGTTGTTCAATACAATCTCCGGGACTTCGCCGCGCTTTAGCTCGATCACTGCACGCATACCGGATTTATCCGACTCATCACGCAAATCCGAGATGCCCTCAAGTTTTTTGTCGCGTACCAACTCGCCGATCTTGATGAGGAGATTGGCTTTATTTACCTGGTATGGCAGCTCGTCGATAATGATTGACTGTCGACCACCTTTTTCCAGATCTTCAAAGTGCGTGCGCGCACGCATGATGCAACGACCCCGACCGGTGCGATAGCCCTCACGTACGCCATCGAGCCCATAAATAATGCCCGCCGTCGGAAAATCGGGGGCCTTTACGATCGCGATCAACTCTTCGATGTCTATTGCGGGGTTGTCCAAAACTTTCAAACAGGCATCAATGATGTCGGACAGATTGTGCGGCGGAATATTGGTTGCCATGCCGACGGCAATACCGGTTGAACCGTTGACCAGCAAATTCGGAAAGCGTGCAGGAAGAATCAGGGGCTCATTCTCACTGCCATCGTAATTCGGGCCGAAATCATGCTCACCGCGACCGGGGTCCGCTGGACGATCGGTGCCGGCGTGGCCTTC
>JBKJMK010000425.1:0-2970 GCA_046596005.1 Usitatibacteraceae bacterium
GCAGCGGAGCGCGCAGAAGTTGAACCGGTGGCGAAAGCACTGTTGGCATTTGATCGCAATGTGGCCCTCAACAACGCCGCATGAAAACCCGTAAAACATCGGAGACACTGCGCAGCCATCGCTGGTACGGCGTCAACGATCTTCGTTCATTCGGCCATCGCTCGCGCACCGCGCAGATGGGCTATCACCGCTCCGATTATGCTGGCAAGCCCGTCATCGCGATCATCAATACCTGGAGTGACATCAATCCTTGTCACAGCCACTTTCGCCAGCGCGCAGAAGAGGTAAAACGTGGTATCTGGCAGGCCGGCGGATTCCCGGTGGAGATGCCGGCGATTTCGCTCTCCGAGCCTTTCCAGAAACCGACCACGATGCTCTATCGCAATTTGCTCGCGATGGAGACCGAAGAATTGCTGCGCAGCTATCCGATCGACGGCTGTGTGCTCATGGGAGGCTGCGACAAGACCACGCCTGCGCTCATCATGGGTGCGCTGTCGATGAACCTGCCCACCATCTTTATGCCGGCAGGCTCGATGCTGCGCGGCGATTTCAAAGGCGAGTATCTCGGCAGCGGCAGCGACACCTGGAAATACTGGGCTGAATTGCGCGCCGGGAACATCACCCAAGAAGACTGGCAGGGTGTGGAAGAGGGTATCGCGCGCTCGCCGGGGCATTGCATGACGATGGGCACCGCTTCGACGATGACCAGCGCCGCGGAAGCGATGGGATTGACGCTTCCCGGTGCCGCTTCGATTCCCGCGCCCGATTCGCGCCATGCGCAAATGGCCACGCTGACAGGCAAACGCATCGTCGATATGGTGTGGGAGGATTTATGCATACGCGATGTGGTGGATGCGCGCGCCATCGATAACGCGGTCACCACCGTGCTCGCACTCGGCGGTTCCACCAACGCCATTGTCCACATGATCGCGCTGGCGCGCCGCGCAGGTGTGGCGTTGGATCTGGCCCGCTTTGACGCACTCGCGCGCCGCACGCCGGTGCTGGCCAATATCCGGCCATCGGGAAAATATCTGATGGAGGATTTCTACTACGCTGGCGGGCTGTGCGGCATGCTGGCACAGCTCACCGATCTGCTCGACACCAGCGTGCCGACAGTTAACGGCCATACGCTCGGTGAAAATATCGCCGACGCTGCGGTTTACAACGATGATGTGATCCGACCGCGCTCTAATCCGCTGGTCTCATCCGACGGTCTGGCGGTATTGCACGGCAATCTGGCGCCCAACGGCGCGGTCATCAAACCGGCAGCGATGGAAGCGCAATTTCAACAGTATTCGGGTCGTGCCGTCGTGTTTCGCGATTACAACGATATGGCGGCGCGCCTCGACGATGACAATCTCGATGTCGACAAGGATTCGGTCCTCGTCCTGCAAAGTGCCGGGCCGCAAGGTGCACCCGGTATGCCCGAGTGGGGCCAACTGCCGCTTCCAAAGAAACTGCTCGCGCAAGGCGTGCGGGACATGCTGCGCATCTCGGATGCCCGCATGAGCGGCACCAGCTACGGCGCCTGTGTGTTGCACATCTCGCCTGAATCGCATGTTGGTGGTCCATTGGCGTTTGTGCAGGACGGCGATGTGATCGAACTCGATGTTCCCAACCGCTCGCTGAATCTAAAGATCAGCGACGCCGAACTCGAACGCCGCCGCGCCGCCTGGGTACCACCGAAGCCCCACTACACGCGCGGCTTTGGGACGCTGTATCTTAAGCACGTCACGCAAGCCGACAAAGGCTGCGACTTCGATTTCCTGGAAGATGGCGCATCACCGGAACACGCCACGCCGGATCCTGAAATTCATTAACAAAAAAGTATTTTCTGCCGAGGAGAACACATCATGAAATCTTCAAAACCGTTGTTCGCGATGTTGCTTGCCGCACTCTGTACTGTCGCCGCACCCGTATTTGCGCAGGACAAGTGGCCCTCCAAGCCTATCAAATACATCGTGCCCTTTCCACCTGGCGGCACCACTGACACATTGGCCCGGGTGATCGCGCAAAAACTTTCGGTAAGCCTCGGCCAGCAAGTGCTGGTGGACAACAAGCCAGGCGCCGGCGGCAATATCGGCTCTGATTTTGTCGCGAAATCTGCGCCGGACGGATACACCATTCTCGGTGGCACCATCAGCTCACATTCGATCAACCCGAGCATGTACAGCAAGATGCCTTACGACGCGGTGAAGGACTTTGTCCCGATCACGCTGATCGGCACCAACGCAAACGCGCTGATCGTACATCCGAGTAACCCCGCCAAAAATCTCGCCGAGTTCATCGCACAGAGCAAGGCAAAGCCTGGCACCGTTAATTTCGCTTCCGCCGGTGCGGGAACATCGCAACATTTGTCGGGTGAGTTGTTCAAGAACATGGCGGGCATCGACATGGTGCACGTGCCGTACAAAGGCAGCGCACCGGCCATTCAGGATGTGATGGGCGGACAGGTCACGATGATGTTTGACACCATGATCGTGGCAGGGCCACAAATCAAGGCGGGCACGGTGAAAGCGTTGGGCGTCACCTCGACGACGCGCGTGAAAGGTTACGACACGATCCCGACTCTTAACGAGGCAGGCGTTACAGGATATGAAGTGGTGTCGTGGCAGGGCATCTTCGCGCCAGCCGGCACACCCAAGGAAATCGTGCAGAGGCTGAACACCGAACTGGTGAAAATCCTCAATATGCCCGATGTTCGCGAACGCTTCGAGGGATTAGGCTTAGACATTGTCGCTAACACCTCAGAGGAATTCGCTGCTTTCCAGAAGGCGGAAATCACCAAGTGGGCCAAAGTGGTCAAGGGTGCCAATATCAAGGCTGATTGATGAAAAGTAATTACATCGCCGGCGAGTGGGTCAATGGCACGCGTGCCACACCTAACATCAACCCGTCGGACGTATCGGATGTGATTGATGAATACACGCAGGCCGATGTTGCTGATGTCGGTCGTGCGGTGTCGGCCGC
>JBKJMK010000049.1:0-6401 GCA_046596005.1 Usitatibacteraceae bacterium
ATCAATTGCGGCATGCGGAAAGGGTTGGCCCACTCGCTGGTCCACTGCGGCTCGGCGACCTCGTCTTCTGCGCCGTAATAGCCGATCTCGAAAGACTTCACGCCATTGATGAGCGGGATTGCCTTGGCTGCGTCCAGACCATCCCAGTCTTTTGCCTGCAAATTAAACCCTGATCGCTTGATGAATAAGGTTCGCCGGCGCTCGCCACCTGGCGTTTCGTCATCGGCGACGTACAGGTGTCCCCACTGCAATCCACCCTCGCGGGCCGCCGCACCAAGCGTTAGCGTGGTGACGAATTTAAGTTCCTCTTTGGCCCCGTCGAACGCGATTTTGGACTCCGGGATGCCGCGCCATCTCACCGGAAAAAGCTGGCTTAACTCGCGACGCAGGAAACTCTGCACCACGCGTTGATGTGACGCTTCGGACACGCGTTTTTCGCCAGTGTCCCACGCCCGCAGGCCGACATTAAGCGAGGCATAGATGAGAATCAGCATCACGCCGAGCAGGGTCAAGCCAACCAGGACCTCCAACAGCGTGAAGCCCGCCATCGCATTGCGCTTTTCTCGGCAAATAAAATTGTGCTGGCTCATGCTTTCGGCCCAATTCTCAAGGTGGAAAGATTGACCACTCTTTCGCGGCGATCGTCGGCCGTGAATCTCACCTTGAGCTCAATTTCGAAAAGTTGTGTTGGCATGAGTTTTTCAAAATCGACCACTGATTGCTCTTTGGGCGCCGGGTCCTGGTAGGGGCGCACGACCATGCTCCAGGAAAAATCGTCATCGAATTTTCCAGCCGCCGCACCTTCCTTCAATTCAGCCTCAACGCCAACACTGGCAAGTTTTGATTCCGCATACATCGTTGCTTTGGCGTAGCGGTCAGCCAGGGTTGCGCCGTTCACGCCGCTCGAAAAAATCTGCATCAGCACGCCCATTGCGACCGCAAGCAGCGTGAACGCGACGAGAATTTCCAGTAACGAGAAACCCTCAACACTGCGAAGCGCAGATCGCCTATTGGCGGACTTTGCCAAGGCATTTGCCTCTGCAAGACCCGCCAATAGGCGATCTGCGTTTCTACCCACGAGCATCCCCCGCCGGCTTGTCCTTGATGGTCACATGTCCGGTCAGCCAATCGACATCAATCTCAAATCCCCGCTCACCTGCGGCCACCGTCACCCGGCCACCGTTCGACGAGCCATCCGGGAAAAAGCGAATCGTGCCGACCTTGTCGGAGATGAGATCGGCCTCCGAGGTGTAGAGCTTCACGTCGAGCTTGTCGTTCAGCTTGTGCAGCTTGGCGTCATTGGGCAGCGTGAATTCGCGATTCTCCAGATTGATCAACATCACCGCTTCGCGCTTGGTGTTGATTGCAGCGTCGCGCGCACGTCGGAGACCGGTGGCGACCGCACGTGCGTTGGAACGCAGCTCGGCGCCGGAGACGCCGGAAAAGACCATCTGGGGCAGCAATGTATAGGAGAGCGCGATGATGGTGATCACGACGATGACTTCTAGCAGGGAAAAACCGCGCTGCCGCATGGGGACTTTTGCAAGTTAACCGGGGTTCACTCCCAGGACTTGAGATCCTTGTTCGCGCCTTCGCCGCCTTCCAGACCGTCGCTACCGAGCGAAACAATCTCGTAGGGCCGGTTTTCACTGCCGGGTGAACGATAGATCAAATCGTTGCGCCAGGGATCTTTTAACTCAGCTTCACCCTTCACGTACGGTCCGTTCCAGTTCGGCACGCCCGACGGCGCCTGCAACAACGCCTTCAATCCTTCCTGCGTGGTCGGATATTTGCCCGTATCCAGCTTGTATATGTCGAGCGGTCCTGAGAGAGCCACAATCTTGCTCTTGCCGATCCTGGCTTGCGCCTGATCCTGCTTGCCAAAAATATTGGTCGCAGCCCAACCGACAATCACGCCGATGATCGTGATCACGACAATGATTTCGATCAGCGAGAAACCCTGTGAACGGTTGCGTTGCATTTCTGCGTTTATTTGCTTCATACAGACTCCAGCTAACAAGATAAATTACAGCGGTAAATCCATGAGATCGAACATGGCGACCAGTAGCGACATGATGATGCCGCCGATCAAGAGTGCCAGGCCGATAATCATCACTGGTTCGATCAACGCCAGCGCGCGCTTCACGGCGGCGGCGACTTCGCGGTCGTAGACATCGGCCACCTGAAAAAGCATTTCATCGAGTTTTCCGGTTTCTTCGCCGACTGCGATCATCTGGACAGCGAGTTTGGGGAAGACGTTCGCTTCGTTCATCGGCTTGGCCATGCCGCGGCCCTCTTTCAGGTCGCGTGCAACGACCTCCACGGCGTCACGAAAAACGACATTGCCCATGGTGTCCTTCAATATCGATAGGCCCGCAAGCAGTGGCACTCCATTTTGCAGGAGTGTCGCGAGCGATCGGGCAAATCGCGCCATCTCTACCTTGGTCACGAGCTTGCCCATAATCGGCCAGCGCAAAAATTTAACATCCCACCTGGCGCGCGATTCCGGGTTGGCAAGTGAACGCAGGAGCAGCCAAATCACCAGCGCCACACCCGCAAACAAGAGCGGCCAGTAGCCGCGCATGAAAATTCCGACGCCGAGCACGATCTCGGTGGTGAACGGAAGCGCTTTGCCTGACTGATCGAAAATTTGCTTGAATTGCGGCACCACAAAGATCACTAAAATCAGCACCGATGCAACCGCTACCGTGAACAGAATCACCGGATAAACCAACGCCGACACCACGTTGTCGCGCAAATCCTTGCTGCGTTCCATATGGTCGGCAAGACGCATGAGTACGTTACCGAGCGCACCACCAACTTCGCCCGCCTTCACCATATTGACGTAGAAACGCGAAAAAATATCGCGGTGCGGTTCAAGTGATTTTGACAACGATGCGCCGCCGCGTACGTCGTTACGAATCGCAACGAGCAACTCCGCCACGGCAGGTTTTTCGGCCAATCCGATGAGGATTTCCATACTGCGATCCAGCGGTAATCCGGCTTTCAGCAGCGTGGCGAGCTCGCGCGTAACAATGCCCAGATCACCCTGGCTGACACGCGCTTTGGAAAAAAATCCCGCCGATTTCGTGCCCGGCTGGCGTGCAGTGGCCGTGACCGCGCCGTTTGCACCGATGCCCGCCTGGCTCACCTCACTGGCACGGATTGGTATCAGTCCCGTTGATTGCAAATGCGCAATCACGCCCGCCTGGGATGCCCCCTCCATGACGACTTTATTTATTTCACCGGCGGAGGAGACCGCCTTGTATTGAAACATCGGCATCAGGCTTCAGCCCTAGTCTTCACGCGTAACGCGCAGTACTTCCTCGAGCGTCGTCACGCCCTCGACCGCTTTCTTGAGGCCGTTTTCATACATGGTCTCCATGCCCTCACCGATTGCAGCGGTGCGCAGTTCTGAGGCTGTTGCATGGCGCATGATGAGGCTGCGCAGCCCATCGGTCATCGGCAATACCTCGATGATCGACAGGCGTCCGAAATAGCCGGTGTGTCCGCAGTGTTCGCAGCCTTTGGCGTGATAAAGGGTTAACGATTTTGCCGTCGTGAAACGCCGCAAAGCCATCTGCTCGACAACCTCCTCAAGCGGATGATACGGCGACTTGCAGTGCGCACAAAGCACCCGCACCAGCCGCTGCGCTTCGATGCCGACAACGGTAGAAGTCAGCAAGTAATCTTCAACGCCCATGTCCAGCAGGCGATTGATCGTCGCGGCGGCGTCATTGGTGTGTATCGTGCTCAACACCATGTGGCCGGTAAGGGCGGATTGCATAGCGATTTGCGCGGTTTCAAGATCGCGAATTTCGCCGATCATAATGACGTCCGGATCCTGCCGCACAATCGAGCGCAGCGCGTTGGAAAACGTCAGGTCAATCTGCGGCTTCACCTGTATCTGGTTGATGCCTGGCATCTGGTATTCGACCGGGTCCTCGACAGTGAGGATCTTTACGTCCGGCTTGTTCAGCCGGTCAAGCGCGGTGTAAAGCGTGGTGGTTTTGCCACTACCGGTGGGGCCCGTTACAAGCAGGATGCCGTGCGGCTGGTCGAGAATTGCGGTGAAAACCTTCAGGTTTGCATCGTCGAAACCGAGCGCATGAAAGTCCAGCGCGACCCCGCCCTTGTCGAGGATACGCATCACCACGCTCTCGCCGTGCATGGTGGGCACCGTAGAAACGCGCAGATCGATTTCCTTGCCTTGCACGCGCAGTTTGATGCGGCCGTCCTGCGGCAATCGACGTTCGGCGATGTCGAGATTGGCCATGATCTTGATGCGCGAAATCACCGCCGCGGAAAGCCTGCGTGGTGGCGATTCGGTTTCGTGCAATACGCCGTCAATACGATAACGCACGATGAGCCGATTCTCAAACGGCTCAACGTGAATATCGGACGCCCTGCGCTCCAGTGCGTGATTGATGATCAAATTTACCAGCCGGATCACCGGCGCTTCGGAAGCCTGATCTTTCAGCTGCTCGGTGTCACCGAAATCCTGTTCCTCATCGCGCGTCGAAATGTTGTCGACGATTTGTCCCATCGAGGATTTTCCGCTGCCGTAAAGACGTTCGTAGACAACATCGAAATCGCTTTCCACAAGCAATTTGGTGATGACGCGTTTGCGCGTGGCCGAAGCGATTGCCTTGATCGTAAACGTGTTTGCCGGGTCGGTCATCGCCAGCACCACTTCCGATTCCATTTCCGCCACCGGAATGGCGCGCACTTCATTCAAAAAACGCGGTGAAACTGTTTCTTCAAGGATGGGCAATTCGGGAAACTCCGACGATTCCACAATCGTCCAGCCGCGCTGCTGCGCAAGCGCTTCGGCCAGTTCGCGACTCGACAACATCCCCAGACGCGAAAGAATAGAACCAAGTTTTTCGGCGACCGCACCCGAACTGCGCGCCGTTTCCTGCACTTTGAGGGCCCGATCAAGATTGGCGACGTCCAGCTTGCCACGCGAAATAAGAATTTCGCCCAACCGTTCGACGACGGGTTCTGTGTAAGTCATTACCGGTTCAAGCAAAACGATGCCTTTGATTTGTAAACAAAAAAGTTCGCGCCGGGAAGTATATCAGCCGAGTCCGTCAGACCCGCCGATCCAGACGGCCAGATCAATACAATGCTGTGTCAAACTGTAACCAGCAACTACGCCCCGTGGGGAACGCTTGCCGAATGGCTTGCCGCGCAAGCCATCAGTTGCGTTTGCCAGTCTGGGACACGCATGTTGGTCGCAAATTCAATTTTTTGGTTTGAAAGTACCGAAAATGCAGGTCTTTTTGCGGGCGTGGGAAAGTCTTCGGTGGCGATCGGCACGACGCGTTTTGCGATGCGACGCGGATCGGCAATGGTCGCGAAAATTGCCTCGGCAAAGCCATGCCATGAGGTGCTGCCACCGGCGGAGAGATGATAAATACCTTGTGCGATCTGCAGATTTCCAGCGGTGTCGATGGCGGCGCGGGTAAAGTCAGCAAGCGTTTGCACCCAGGTCGGTGAGCCGATTTGGTCGGCGACGACACGAAGTTCCTCGCGCTCACGCGCCAGCCGCAGCATCGTCAGGAGGAAATTCTGGCGTCGAACGGCATACACCCAGCTGGTTCGAAAAACCAGAAAGCGATCAGCGATTTCGCACACCGCCTGCTCACCGGCGAGCTTGGTTTTGCCGTAAACATTCTGTGGCGAAGTGGCGTCTTCCTCAACATATGGCGACGTCGCAACACCGGAAAAAACGTAGTCGGTTGAGTAGTGGACGAGTGTGGCACGCAAGCGGTTGGCCTCCTCGCTGAATATTCGCGGCGCGATGCCGTTGACTTGCATCGCCAACTCCGCTTCCTGCTCCGCGCGATCCACCGCCGTGTAGGCACCGGCGTTCAAAATCAGCGTCGGCTTGATCTCGCCGCAACAACGACGGATTGCGTCGGGATCAGCCAAATTCAGCACGTCGCGGTCTAATGCAAATACTTCACCGACATGCGCAAAAGCCCGTGCCAACTCCCAGCCCAGCTGGCCATTTCTACCGGTGACGAGAATACGTGGCGCGGGTTGGCGCGGTGCCGTCATCAGGCGAATATTTCCGCATTGGCAAGCGTCGGTGCGTGCGCATCGGCACGCTTCAACTGTAATTCACCGACGCCTGCAAGCGGCCAGTCAATGCCAAGTGCAGGATCGTTCCAGAGCAGGCTGCGTTCGAACGCGGGTGCGTAGTAATCGGTCGTTTTGTAGAGAAACTCAGCGTGATCAGACGTCACCAAAAAACCGTGTGCAAAGCCAACCGGCACCCAAAGCATGCGTTTGTTCTGCGCCGACAGCAGGACGCCAACGTACCGACCGAAGGTGGGTGAATGTCGGCGAATATCGACCACCACGTCAAACACCTCACCCACCACGGTACGCAC
>JBKJMK010000092.1:0-2595 GCA_046596005.1 Usitatibacteraceae bacterium
CGGCATCGCGGCGACATTCCAGTCGTTGCCCCACGGATATAGTCGTCCGTCGCCGCCTTGGGCCGCGTATTGCCATTCCCACTCGTGTGGCAGCCGCTTGCCCGCCCACGCCGCATAGGCGCGCGCATCTTCAATCGATACCCAGGTGACAGGTTTTTTTTCCCAGCCTTTTTGCGGTGCGCCGTTTTTCCAATCGCGCAAAAAGTTGTGATCATCCTTGGGGTGGTAGCCATTGGCGTAGATAAACTTCTGGAAGTCGGCGTTGGTCACCGGATAACGGTCGATGTGGAAAGCGTTCATCGACATGCGGTGCAGATGACTTCGACGCGCGGAATTTTCCCACGGGTATTGAAAGTCGAGCCCCTTCCATGTATAGCCTTCGATCTCAATGCCGCTTACCTTGAAATCGAAATCGCCCGCAGGAATCCTCACCATGCCCTCTGGCGCACTGGTGGCCAATTTTGTCTGGGCAATGGGCACAATTTGCTGCGGGATGGCTTGCCAGACGTTCGACAAACTCTGCAACGGCACCGAATTGAATTGTTTCATTTGCTGCAGAAAATCGATGAGCCCGTCAACCTTTGCGCCACTTTCCAACGCCAGCACCGCCCCATAGCCGCGCGTTTCCAAATCCAGCACAAGGATCGCCTGGTCACCAAGGATGCGCGGCTGCAGTTCCGCGCCGTTCCACACATCGAAGTAGTGACGGCCTTCACGATGAGCCACCGCAAGTTGCTCCCCCCGCAGATCGTATTCGTTACGATTGACGATTGTCCACAACGTGGCATCGGCACCGGGAAATTTGCTGGCAAAAGCCCCTTGTTGAAGTGCCATCGCGTAGGGCTCCCAATCCGGACTCATCAATAGCGAGCCAAATTTGCGTGAGACCGTTGCCAATCGCCGCAGCGTCTCTGCGTCGCGCGCCGTGAACTGGTTCCATACACCCCAAATGTTCTCCCAACTCACATAGCCAATTCCATTGAAGAACATATAGTGAAAATCATCAGTCCGGTCTCGCGCCCAGCGGTTTTCGATGTTGATCAAGTGACGCGATTCGAGCCACTTCAATTTGCTTACCGCCGGGATGATGTCGGTTGAGGCTTTGCCCCAGCTCTGCTGGTTCCACATCAACGCCTCGTCCGCGTAGGGTACCGATTCGGGCTGGAATACCAATGGATGCCTGATCGCCTGCGACGCTTCGAGGAATGATCGCGGCACACCGTTGTACGTATCGCCATTGACGCCATCGGCACCCACGGCGGCGGCGAGCTGAACGACTGCGTCCCAATCGGACATCCCGGTTGCGCGCGTGCCGTTGTCCCACGCCATGGTCGGCAAAAAAACTTTTACGCCACGCCGATGAAAATCGGTGACGACCTGCTTCAATCCTTCAAGCCCGCCGGGCATATCGCTGGCAAGCGCGGTTTGATTGCGGTCATCGATACCGATGTTCGTGTAGACATACCAAATGAGCACGCTGTCGATGCCGCCGTAACGTTTTTCAAGATCGTCCAGATATTTGTCGACCGTGTATTTTCCTGCCACAGGATCGTAAAAATATCGATCCTCCACCATCATCTGCGTGTGGACAAAGTTTTGTTGCGACCACATCAGTTCCGGGCGACGGTACTGCGCATCGCTGTAACCCATGCGGATGCGATGTTCGTGCCGCCACTCGCGCAGATCGCGCAGCCATGCATGGACACTGTCGTTGACATCAATTCGCCACTGACCGATATTGGCCATCGGCCAACCCGGTGCCTTGCCCGGCGTAGGCAGATGCGCGCCGATGGTGTGCGGCAATTGGTACTCGGCGATTTGGGCAACCGGTGCGCGTTGCGGCTTCGACAGCTTCGCATTGGATTGCGTTGTTGAGTCCTTCATAGGGTGATCGCGTTCATAAGGGGAATCCACAAAATTTCTTCAGCGCCAATTCGTGGGCTGCGGTAGTTGGAGATGCAGTTTGCAAAAATTCTTCAATATCAGCATGTGCGGGAATGCTCGACTGCGCACCCAGTTTGGTACAGGCAAGCGCGCCTGCTGCTGCTGCCCGCCGCAAGGCTTGTGGCAGGCTTTGTAATTGGGATAGCGCTGCGACAAAAACGCCGCAAAATGTGTCGCCCGCTGCCGTGGTGTCGACTGACGTTACCGGGAACGCAGGCTGCACGAAAAATATACCGTCCGCGCGAGCGCAACAACCGTTGTGGCCCAAGGTTACAACGACCCACGGCACAGAAAGCTGGTCCAGACTCGCGGCAATGCCCCCGCGATGGTTTGTCAACATCGCCAACTCGCCCGCATTGACCACGAGCACATCAATCAACGCCAGCAATTCTGCGGGCAGATTTTGTGCGGGCGCGGCATTCAGCACAACTTTGACTCCTTGCGCATGCGCCGCTGCCGCGAAGGCGGTAACAGTTTCAATCGGGGTTTCGAGCTGCAACAACAAATGACTGAACCCGGCCAGCGCAGGAAGATGCGGCCCGCGCAACCAACTGTTGGCACCGGGAGCCACCGTGATCGCGTTCTCTGCATCATCGGACACACAGATGAACGCCGTGCCGGTAGGTTGGTCGGCGATGCGCACGGTATGCA
>JBKJMK010000231.1:0-7705 GCA_046596005.1 Usitatibacteraceae bacterium
CCGTGCTTGGCGTAGTAGTCGCAGCTCCACGGTTTTTCGTCAAACTGGAACTGGATATCGAATTTGCGACCCGCGGCCTCGAGAACGCGGATGCCCTCGGGAACAACTTCCTTGCCAATCCCGTCACCTGCGATCACGGCGATTTTGTATTTGCTCACGATACACTCCGTTTGAATTGGGGCTAGAGCTTTTTACCACGAGTGCGGATGGCATTCCTTGACTTCGCGCGGGTTTGTGCAGGACGACAGCGCGCTCATCCTCAGTACGTCGATTGTGCCAAGCTGTTGACAAACGCCAACGAGCCAGACTGGTTTGTACGGGCGCTCTCAAAAGTGGCGTTGACTTGACGGTGCAGCCTAATCAATACCTCATTTCGCTGACTTTCGGGCTGATGTCGATGCGATCGTCAACCAATGGCGTCCTACGCCTGCGTCAGTCCTGAATCCACGGAAGCCCGGCCTTGCGCCAGCCTCCGACATTGCCTCGCTGCCCAGGTTGATCCAGATCGCCTTCAAAGCCTTCGGCAACATTGAAAGCCAGTGTGAACCCTGCTGCCGCAGCCGTTGCCGCGGTGAAATGTGATCTCACGCCGCTGCGACATAGAAACAAAACGATATCGCTGGTCGCGCACTGTCTGCGAAGTTCGGCCAGAAAATTCTGATTGGCTTCTCCGCTCGGCCAGAACCGCCATGAGATCAGCGATGAGCCTTTGACGCGCCCGATGTAGCTGTATTCAAATTCGCTGCGCACGTCGACGATTTTCGCGCCATGCGCAGAAAATAATCGATACGCTTCCTGCGGCGTGACTTCGCCTGCATACGGTAGTGATGCAACACGCGCACGTTGTGCAGCCGCCGCTAGAATTTCCTCAGCTTCGGTTAGCGGCGCGTTCATGTTTCAGGCGGCATTGCAATCACTTTTATCAGCAAGAAAGACACGGGCGCGGCGCGGTTTGAAATGAACCACGTTACCGGTCGTGACGTTGAGATGCTCATACCGCTCTCGCGATAATTCAACTTCCACCAGCGCGCCGTTATCCTTCCTCGCCAGTTCCAGACGCACCACAGAGCCGATTCTGGTGGCGTGATTAAGTGTAGCCTCAACGGTATCAGTGCCTCTATCACTGGCGATATCGATGTCGTGTGGACGCACGTAAGCGGTAGCGGCAGTGTCGGCAATATGATTGTGTTCCGGTGCCTGTATCCGCCCGCCACCCACATCGGCAACACCATTGTGGACCCGACCTTCGAACAGATTCACATTGCCGAGGAATTGATACACGAATGGCGTGGCAGGATGATCGTAGACCTCATCGGGTGTGCCGACCTGCTCGATCTTGCCGTTGTTGACCACTACCACCCGGTCGGCGACTTCCAGCGCCTCTTCTTGATCGTGGGTGACAAACACGCTGGTCAGATTGATTTCGTCGTGCAGGCGCCGCAACCAGCGGCGCAGTTCCTTGCGAACCTTGGCGTCGAGCGCGCCGAACGGTTCATCGAGCAACAACACTTTCGGCTCGATCGCCAGCGCGCGCGCGAGCGCGATGCGCTGCCGCTGGCCGCCGGATAGCTGATGCGGGTAGCGGTCCGCCAACCAGTCGAGCTGAACGAGTTTCAACAAGTCGTGAACGCGGCGGCTGATTTCCTTGTCCGGCGGACGCACTGCGCGCGGCCGTACGCGCAAACCAAACGCCACATTTTCAAAAATACTCATGTGGCGAAACAGCGCGTAATGCTGGAATACGAATCCAACTTCGCGCTCCTGCACGCGTGTTTCGGTGGTGTCTTCATCGTTGAAAATGATGCGGCCCATGTCGGGTTTCTCCAGGCCGGCGATCACGCGCAGCAACGTAGTCTTGCCCGAACCGGACGGCCCCAGCAAGGCGACCAGTTCACCCGGCCTGATTTCCAGGCTGACGCCATTGAGCGCATCGAACGTGCCAAAGCGTTTGGATACATCGAGCACCTGTATGGTCATTTGCCGAACTCCTTCTCACGATTCTCAAAGCGTACTTCGACCACAGTCTTGATCACCAGCGTAACCAACGCCAGCAACGCCAGCAGCGAAGCGCAAGCGAACGCGGCGGCGAACTGGTATTCGTTGTACAGAATTTCAACGTGCAACGGCAGCGTATTGGTGACGCCCCGAATATGGCCGGACACTACCGATACCGCGCCGAACTCACCCATTGCGCGTGCGTTGCAAAGGATGACCCCGTACAGCAGGCCCCACTTCACGTTCGGCAATGTGACATACCACAGCGTCTGCCAGCCGTTGGCGCCCAGCACGGCGGCAGCCTCTTCCTCTTCGCGGCCCTGCGCCTGCATCAGCGGAATCAGTTCGCGCGCGACGAACGGAAATGTGACAAAGATGGTCGCCAATACGATACCCGGTACCGCGAATATAACTCTCACGTCGTGCTCTGAAAGCCACGGCCCCAGCCAGCCTTGCAGGCCGAAGATCAACACAAAGATCAGGCCGGAAATCACCGGCGACACCGAGAACGGCAAATCGATGAGCGTGATAAGCACACTCTTGCCGCGAAAATCGAATTTGGCGATGGCCCACGCAGCGGCAACGCCAAATACCAGATTAAGCGGCACAGCGATGAGTGCGGCGATGAAGGTGAGCCTGATCGCCGAAATCGCGTCGGGCTCGCTGATGGCCTCCCAATATACGGTTGCACCCTTGCGCAGCGCTTCGTAGAACACTGCGGCCAGCGGCACGAACAGGAACAGCGTGAGAAAGACCAGCGCGATACCGGTGAGCAAGATGGGTATCCACGGAATGGGGCGCCGGCGTTTGATCGCGAAGGACGAGGAACGCGGGGACAGGCCAGGGAGAGTTTGCGCGATAGTCGACACGCTCACCCTCCCTCGAGTCCGCGGCGCTTGCGGCTCCACCACTGCAACGTATTGATGGCAAGCAGCAACAGGAAGGAGGCGACCAACATCACCACGGCAACCGCAGTGGCGCCAGCGTAATCGTATTGCTCAAGCTTGGTGATGATGATGAGCGGCGTGATCTCGGAGACCATCGGCATATTGCCCGCAATGAAGATGACCGAGCCATATTCGCCAAGCGCGCGTGCAAACGCGAGCGTGAAACCGGTGACGACCGCCGGCAGCACCGTCGGGAAGATCACCCGCTGGAAGGTCTGCCAGTGCGACGCACCAAGCGATTGCGCCGCTTCTTCTAGTTCCTTTTCCAGGTCCTCGAGCACCGGTTGAACTGTCCGCACCACGAATGGCAGGCCGATGAAGGTCAGCGCCACCAGGATACCGAGTGGCGTGAATGCCACCTTGATGCCCATTTCCGCGAGTGGCTTGCCGAGCCAGCCGTTGGTGGCATACACGGCCGTGAGTGCAATTCCGGCTACCGCTGTTGGCAGTGCAAACGGCAGATCGACCAGCGCATCGATAATGCGCTTGCCCGGAAATCTGTAACGTACCAGCACCCACGCGACCAACAGGCCGAATACGGCATTGATGGCGGCTGCGAGCAGTGACGTGCGAAAGGTAAGCCAGTACGATGCGAGCACACGCGGCGCCGTGACCGCCGCGACGAACGCGTCCCAGGACATGGTGAAGGTTTTGATGAAAGCCGCCGACAGCGGAATCAACACGATCAGGCTTAGGTAAAGGACCGTGAAGCCCAGGGCCAGGTTAAAACCCGGCAGGACGCTATGCTGGCGAATGGCGGTGGCATTCATCGGCGTGCCTTATTTCGCGCCTGGCTGGTAAATCTGATCGAACGATGCGCCATCGGCAAAATGCGCCTTGGCCGCTTTCGCCCAACCGCCGAAGGCCTGGTCGATGCTGATCAACGCGACCTTGGGAAACTGCTTCTCATACTTCTTCGCGATCTTTTCGTTGCGTGGGCGGTAGTAATGCCTGGCGGCAATCTCCTGGCCTTCGTCGGAATAGAGATACTCGAGATAAGCAAGTGCGGCCTTGCGCGTGCCTTTCTTGTCGACCACTTTGTCGATGAGAGCGACCGGTGGTTCGGCGAGAATGGAAAGTGAGGGAGCCACAATTTCGAACTTGTCCGGGCCGAGTTCCTTCAGCGCGAGGATCGCCTCGTTCTCCCATGCGAGAAGCACATCGCCCACGCCGCGTTCAACAAACGTCGTCGTCGATCCACGTGCACCCGAGTCAAGTACCGGAACGTTTTTGTAAATCGCTTTCACGAAGTCACGGGATTTATTCTGGTCGCCGCCGAATTTCTTGTCAGCGTAACCCCATGCGGCGAGGTAATTCCAGCGGGCACCGCCGGAAGTCTTCGGGTTTGGCGTGATAACGCTGACGCCGGGTTTTGCCAAATCGTCCCAGTCCTTCAAGCTCTTGGGGTTTCCCTTGCGCACCAGGAACACGATGGTCGAGGTGTAGGGCGACGCGTTGTTGGTCAGCTTCTTCTGCCAGTCAGCAGCAAGCAACTTGGAGCGCTCGGCGATCTCGTCAATGTCGATGGCCAGCGCAAGCGTCACCACGTCTGCTTCCAGCCCGTCGATGACCGAACGCGCCTGCTTGCCCGAGCCGCCGTGCGATTGCCTGATCGTGACTTTGTCCTTCGTCTTGGCTTCATATTGTTTGGCGAAGGCCTTGTTGAAGTCGGCATAGAGCTCGCGCGTCGGGTCATAGGAGACATTGAGCAGTGTGATATCAGCGGCGAAGGCCGGCACCGCGCCGAACCCAGCCAATATCGCGCTTTTGACAACCCATTTCCTGAACGACATTTGCAATCCTTATTTGAATTTATTTTTGCCGAACCGCCATAATTGTGTGGCCAAAGTCAAGCATTCATGGGCTTGTCCGGGCACAAATTGCCTGGAAGGCCCGCCAGTTCTTGAGTTTGATTTTCCTCGTTGCGATCTCGCTGTCACTGTCGCCGGGGCGACATCCCGCAATGAGGGTCAGAGTTCACCCAACCTGACATCGCGACGCATGCACATCCCGCGTTCGCGATTCGTGGCCACTGGCGATCGCAACGGACGCGACTGGCGCAGCGAACACCTCGCCCACGCACAACACGGCAGGACCGGCGAGAATGAGCGATGAAGCGGTGAGTCCAGCGAGCGTGGTAAAAATCCGCTGCTCGTTATCAAGTGACGCATTCTCGACGATCGCCACCGGCGTACCGGCCGATTTGCCTGCGCCGATCAGCGCGGAAGCGATTTGCGGCGCCTGGCCGGATGCCATGTAGAGAATGGTGGAGTCGGCCGCAGCAGCGCTGGTCAGCCAGTCGCTTTCGATTTCATTCGGGCCGATGCGTGGCGTCGCGAAACTCACTGTGCGTGCAACACCGCGTCGCGTGAGGGAAATGCCCAGCGATGCACTCGTTGCCAACGCTGCCGTGATTCCTGGGGTGACCTCAAAATCGATACCGGCATCCTTCAATGCATCAATTTCTTCCTGCGCGCGACCGAAGATCATCGGGTCGCCACCTTTAAGACGTACGACGTGTTGATAGTGACGCGCTGCCTCGACCAACTGCCGATTGATAAAGCGCTGGTCAGTGGACACCTGCCCCGCGCGTTTTCCCACGGCGACTTTCTTCGCCTTGATCGCAAGTGCGACCGTATCCGGATGCACCAGTGCATCGTAAAAAACAATGTCGGCTTCTGCCAGCAGGCGTGCTGCGCGCAATGTGAGCAGGTCAGGCGCACCGGGACCGGCCCCAACGAGATATACCTTAGTCATCGCCGACCTCGCCGAGGATCATGCCTGCCGCAACTGTCTGGTTGGTATCTTTATCGATGAGGATAAAGCTGCCGGTGGCGCGATTGGCGCCGCACTTGCCAACGTACGCGTCGATCATCAACGGCCGCAAGGTTTTCAAGCGCACGCGACCGATGTCGTTCAACTTAAACGTGGACACACCGGCTTCGCGTGCAAGAGAATTCACATCGAGCCGGTAATCGATTCCTTCCAGTACGACACGAACAGTTTGGGTCGTATGTTTGATGAGATAGCGCCCGGGTTTGGCAAGTGAGGCATCCAGCGGTTGCGTAGACATCCACGACAGGTTGGCCGTGATCTGGTTAGTGACGGTTGGCAGATCTTCCACGTGCGCAAAGAGATCGCCACGTGAAACATCAATCTGCGTATCGAGCAGCAAAGTGACCGATTGCGGGGCAGCCGCCGTTTTCAACCTGCCGTCGAGCGTGACGATGTCCTGAACAGTAGCCTCCAAGCCCGATGGCAGCACGGCAATGCGGTCGCCGACCGAGACGCGGCCGGATTCGATGCGCCCCATGTATCCGCGGAATTCTGACTTCGCGCCGAACTTGGTCCGTGCAACCAGTTGAACGGGAAAGCGGAAATCTCCTGCAGCACACTCTGCCGCCTTGGTCGTTTCCAGCAGTTCGAGCAAGGTCGGCCCCCGATACCAGTTCAAACGTTCGCCACGATCCACGACCATGTCGCCCTCAAGCGCTGAAGCAGGAATGAAGTCGACCCTCGCGAAATTCAGTGTGCGGGCGAAGGCGATGAATTCTTTGCGAATGCGGTCGAACACGTCCTGCGAGTAATTGATCAGATCGATCTTGTTCACGACGACAACTACATGCGGAATGCCCAGCAAAGAAGCGATGATGGCGTGGCGACGCGACTGCGTTTGCAAACCTTTGCTTGCATCGACCAGAATCAGCGACAGATCGGCGGTGCTGGCACCGGTGACCATATTGCGGGTGTACTGCTCGTGGCCGGGCGTGTCGGCGATGATGAAGCGGCGCTTCAATGTCGCGAAGTAACGGTAGGCGACATCAATGGTGATGCCCTGCTCGCGCTCTGCGGACAGTCCATCGGTCAACAATGAGAGATCCACGCCTTTGCCGCCGCGTTTCGCGGTGGTGTTTTCGATGGACAGCAATTGATCTTCGAGGATGGACTTGGTGTCGTACAACAGGCGACCGATGAGGGTGCTCTTGCCGTCATCGACGGAGCCGGCAGTGGTGAAGCGGAGGGTGTCGACGGTGCTCATCAGAAATACCCTTCCTTCTTACGCAGCTCCATCGAAGCATCCGAAGTCTGGTCATCCATGCGAGTAGCACCTCGCTCGGTGATCCGCGTCACTGCCGTCTCCAGCAAAATCTCCTCGACTGTCGCCGCATCCGACAACACCGGGCAGGTGCAGGTGATATCACCAACGGTACGAAACCGCACCGTGCGCAAAAGTGGCGTCTCACCCACGCGCGGCGGAGTGACTTCGGTAATCGGCGCCAACAGGCCGCGCCGTTCAACCACCAGTCGCTCATGCGCGTAATAGATGCTCGGCACGGCCAGCTTTTCACGGGCGATGTACTGCCACACGTCCAGCTCGGTCCAATTCGAAATCGGGAAGGCGCGAAAATGCTCGCCTTTGTGCAGACGTGCGTTATACAAATCCCATAATTCGGGGCGCTGGCTTTTTGGATCCCACTGGCCGAATTCGTCGCGGTGGGAAAGAATGCGCTCCTTGGCGCGTGCCTTTTCCTCATCCCGGCGCGCACCACCAAACAGCGCATCGAATTCAAATTCACGGATGCTGTCAAGCAATGTCACTGTCTGGTGGACATTGCGGCTCTCGTCTTCGCGGCGCAACACCACACGTCCGGTATTGATCGAATCTTGTACCGAACGGACAATAAGCTTTTCGCCCAGCTCTGCAGCGCGGCTGTCACGAAACGCGATGACTTCAGGGAAATTGTGTTCGGTGTCGATGTGCA
>JBKJMK010000284.1:0-3236 GCA_046596005.1 Usitatibacteraceae bacterium
CGAATGCGATCAGACCAGCGCAGCTCTCCCGGATGGTCGTCGAAGGCGATATTGGCTTTGGTGACGCGCGCGCCGAGACGGGTAAAGGCGTCGAGTTTCAACTCTGTCGGCTGGTAACCCGCAAGTTTGAGCCACTGCTGTGCTTGCTCGCGCGAGGAAACGACAACATCGCGGGCCTCTGCTGCAGCGATAACTTCGAGTGCCCATTGATTCGAATTCTGGTACTTTGTTGAGAAAGCGTAAGCGACCATGTTGTAGTGCACCTCGTGAAAGTCAAGATGCCTTTGGGAACTAAAAAGCGCCGCAAGCCGCTGCTGGGTGTGCGCATTGGGTATCAGGATGACAGCTTCTATTTTCCAAAGGTCGTCTAGAAAAAAATTACCGAGGCCGTTATCGTAGATGTCGGACGACGCGGTTCCGCATTGATTTAATTCATGCATAACCCGCCATGCGCCTTTCGGATGGTCGCGCCAAACAAATCCGAAATGTGAATAGCGCACACCGTATTGCGACAGATTCTGCCCGGCGCGCGCAATCAGTGCGACTTGCGCGCCCGAGGCGTCGAGCTTTTGCTGTGCCTCGTGCGCCAGGCTTAGTGCGTGTTGCACAACTGTGGCGTCAGGTACGCGTTCCTCGCAGGAGCGGCCAGCTGCAGCAAAGCCTGCGTGCATCAACAGAAAAGCGTAGGTAAACCGTAGCATCGTTTTGTTCATGCTGGTCGCTGTAGTCTGCGTCGATGGACAATCAATAATCCCGCGCGCGCGAATGGTGCAACAGCGACTTTCCCACTTCGTTTGGCACGAACATCAGCGCCTTGCCAGCCGAGACGAGCATCACTCCCGTGGCGGAGACGGTCGCTTGCAAAACGACACCAACCCCGACCGCCGAACCCTCAATTGCCTTGCTGGAAACTTGTACGGAAGCTTCTGTGCCATTGGCGAGGCCACGCAATGTGATCACGGAAACATTGCCGACCGTTTTTACCCCGGTAACTGAAAGTTGCCCTGCGTCTTTGAAGAATTGCGATGTGCCGGCGACCAGTGTTACCGGGATGGCAACCGATGCGTTGATGGATACGCGCGAAGCGTCGGTAGTGGAATTAGCGTGGACGCTGGCGACGCAAAACAGCAATGCGACCGAGGCAAAACCGTTCAAAGTTGCGCCAACATTTTTTAAATCGTGATTACGCGTTCTCATGGTTTGTTCCCACTTGTTGCAGGAGGGGGTCAGGTAGAGTGCTTCATGTCGATTGCTTCGGTCCTGGCTAAAGAATCCTCCGAAGGAACAATCACACAGGCATTGTCACCAGCCATCGCGTCTTTTGCCCGGGTTCTAACTTCGCCGATGACTTGACGTTTTATTGCCCCGAGCGGATCCATTGCGTAGCCAATCCAGGCCGGAATTTTAACGATATGGTCGTTTACCAGTTTGATGGCGAGGCTTTGCGGGGAACGCACGTAGCCAATGATTTCCCGGATTGGTTTCACCTTGTCGCTCATGACTTCGGCGCTCTTCATCAAACTCGACTCGCAGGATTCTGGCGATGCCGTCGCAAAGTCAGCTTCACGCGTCGCCAGCGTGTTTAAGCCGTCAAATTTTGTCTCGACGTCAGTTTCTGCCTTCGTCTGAGCGTTGACCGATGCAGTACACAGCGGAAAGCAATCCATCTCGGATGCGATCGCCGTTAGCGGCAGACCGCAGTAAGTAACAATCAACAGCCCAACCAGCAATTTGCATCTCATGGTGATCCACTCCCAAGTGATTTGTTTGTCGTTTCTGTCATGGCTACTAATACTGCGCGCTCTGTTGTGATTGAACGCGCATGCATTCTTGCCTACGCTTTGCCGGAAGACAATACCCATATGGTGTAGTATTGAATAACAATACCAATGAGCGCAACGCCATGACAACGACTGCAAAAGCCCACACCAGCACATTGATTCGAGCGTTGAAAGCCACACTGAAATCGCGTTCGCTCACCTATGATGACCTCGCCGGGCGGCTGCAGTTATCGCACGCCAGCGTGAAGCGTCTGTTTGCTGAAGAAACCTTCACGTTGAAGCGGATCGAAGACATTTGTAATGTGCTGGAAATAGATTTTTTCGACCTTGCGCGTCTCGCCCGTGGCGCGAGTACCGATATCGATGAAATGACCACGCTGCAGGAACAGGCGTTGGCCGCCGACGCGCGCTTGATGGGAATGTTTTATCTGGTGTTCAACGAATGGACGTTTGATGCAATCCTCGAAACGTATGACATCAACAAAGCCGATTGCACAATGCTACTGTTGCATCTCGACAAGCTGCGGCTCATCGAACTTGGTGCGAACAATGCGTTACGACTCAAGGTGCCCAAAACACTGCGCCTGCAACGCGACGGCCCAATCCGGCGTTCGCATGGAAAAACGGTGGTCAATGATTTTTTGCAGGTGGATTTTGCCGAGGCAGGTGGCTATTTCCGTTTTGAGTTTCGCGATCTTTCGCGCGCCTCAGTCGCGCATCTTGAGCGGAAGCTCGAGCGGATCGCGCAGGAGCTGCATGAATTGGCTGAGCTCGATGGCTTCCTGCCACCGGACCAGCGGCAGACCATCGGCTTGGCACTCGGCATGCGTCCGTGGACGATGTCGTGGGTGACAGGGCTGACGAAAAAACGCGTGGCCGGTGAGAAGGCGGTTGTGAAGAAATAGCGTCGTTCCCTGACAATGAGTTGCCTATCCGTGTGCTGAAGAGAGATCTCAAAATGTGGCCGTCCGCTGTAGATTTTCCAGGAACGTTTTCTGATATGTTCGTTCGCTCGCCGGAAACGCGGCTGTCGAAGGACGATAAATTCATCGCCTATATGACGCCGACCAGACCTGATTTCTGGTGGGGTGCGTATCTGGTTTCGCGGGATGTTGTCACGAAGGACAATTTGTCCTCAGTCTTGCGCGAATGGGAAATCCGCCTGGGCGCACTTGCCGACATCAAAAAGAAAATAATTCAGTGGGAGATTCCCATCGATGAGCTTCCGACTCGGGCAATAGGCCTGGTGCCGGAATTCTCCGACCCTGACGAGAGTATTTATACGAATATCGTGTTGGTGGCGAAGCCGTCATCGATGAGCACACTTACGTCTGTTGCCGATGCGGTACTGGTGGAGGCAACGACCGAACGTCATTTCGTCGAAATCATCAACATGGAGTTAGCGGATCTGGAAAACAACCCCGAATCACCGGCAACGGAAGATTTCCTCAGGTG
>JBKJMK010000352.1:0-7833 GCA_046596005.1 Usitatibacteraceae bacterium
ATCGCTACCAGCAAACAAGGCGACAGAAAGCAGCAGAAGCCGATCACGCATGGACATTGTCACGGACTGTAGATGGATTTTCTGCTTTAACAACGCATAGAGATCGCCTTCCACATCGATCTCTTCGTAAAAATAGGCCTCCGCAAGTCGCAAGATGTCAGGCCGCCACGCCAACTCACGCAAAAGTGTTGCGGCGTGTACAACAACGGTCGCGACCGGGCTGGCTCGTCCGAGCGATATGACTTTACCGTCCCACAATCGCACACCAAGACTGCCGGTGTAGCCGCGAAACACCCGCTCCACAATGCGCCTGACCCTGAGTGCATCAAAGTGTACTTGCGGTAATTCAGCGCTACGCGAGTTCATGCGATTTCACTCCTTGGAGGTTTTGGCACGCATTAACCGCAGCAGCCAGCCTTTGGTTTGGGCCTCTGCGTCGTGCTCGGGGTCTCCACGCCGTAGCCAGCTTGCGTCACCGCCGATTTCATTTGATCGGGCGACGTCCGCCGCTCGTCGTATTGCACCGTGGCTTCGCCGGTCGAGAGCGAAACCTTTACGTCACCAACGCCATCAACGCCCTTCAGCGCGTTCGTGACACTGCCCGTGCAGCCGCCGCAAGTCATTCCGGTGACATTCAAAATTTCCGTTTGCATATTGTTACCTCTTTAGTGGTGGTTGAATTGAAACTGCGTTAGAGACTGCCTGATACAACGTCTTCATTTAATGATTCGTCATCGAAGCCAGGCAAATTTGCGTGTGCGGGCGATGCGCCGAAATGAAGTTCACGTTTGCTTGAAAACATCAGTACCGTTATTTCAGCGGTTTGGTATCGCGTTCAAGTACGGTCTTGCGTTCCTCATACTCCACGGTCGAAATCTCACCCGCAGCGTACCGGCGTTGCAATACCTGGAACGGCGTCTCGCGCCGCCGACCGGGCGATACCGGTGTCATTGGCGAAACAAGCAGCATGACCGCCGCTACCCAGAACAGCCACCAGAAAAAATGCATGCCCCAGAAACTACCGCCAATGTGATCCATGATCCATCTCCTGTTGAATTTCGAAATGTTCTTGCGCGTTTGTCTATTGACTGATTGAGCTACAACATTACCGGCTTATCCGGCAATTCATTGCGGTCACCGCCCACCGCAGGAAAAAGTTTTATCAAATGCTGCGTCACCGCCTGAATGCCGCTGACCACACCGCGTTCGTAGTTCTCTTGCTTGAAGGCTGCTTCCATCGCGTGGCAAATTTTTTCCCATTCTTTCTGCCCCACCTTCGGGTATATCCCGCGATCAGCAACAATTTCTACGTTCCGGTCGGCGAGCAGCAGGTAGATCAGTACACCGTTGTTGTGTTCGGTGTCCCATATTCGCAACTGCGAATACACCTCAATCGCCCGCGCCCGTGCGGACTGCCCATTTAAAAGCGGCATGCCGTCCAGCGCACCTTCGACGACAAAACGGATTTCCCCGGCGTGCGCGGCTTCGCTCGATTTGATCACTCTGTCGATTGCGCAAAGCGTGTCGATCGGGAATGCGCGGCTTACCTGCCAGTGAGTCATCAGAAGATGTTTTGCGACGCGTTTGATATTCATCACTACCACCGTCCCGTCGCGCCGCCGCCACCAAAGCCACCGCCGCCACCACTGAATCCGCCGCCGCCTCTCCCGCCAAAACCGCCCGTGCCGAATCCGCCGCGACGACCGCCGATACCATGTCCACCCATGCCGCCACCCAGCAGCGTTAACATAAGTGCCAGGACCCCGGAAACCAACGCGATCGATATTGCACCGATAAAGAACCACGCGGCAACGGCGACAGCACCGCCCGTCGCGAGCGCGCCGGGTAATCTGCCGAACATGGAACGCAGCACACCACCCATCACCATCGCAAGAATAAAAATGACTGGAACGTACTGCTGAATATTTGCAATGCTGGTCACAGGATTTCCGCTGATCTGCGGCAACGCTTCACCGTCGACCACGCGGATCATCTGGGCGACGCCGGCGGAAATGCCACCATCGAAATCGCCCTGCGCGAAACGCGGTGTGACGCGCTCGCTGATTATTCGTTTGCTGGTGGCGTCATTGAGGGAACCTTCGAGACCGTATCCCACCTCGATGCGTACTGCCCGGTCGTTCTTGGCGACGACAAGGATCGCACCGTCGTCGATTTTTTTGCGCCCGAGTTTCCATACCTCAGCTACGCGCAACGCATATTGCTCGATCGTTTCCGGCGTGGTAGTGGGCACAACTAGAACCGCGAGCTGACTGCCTTTCCTGGCTTCAAACGCTTGCAAGGTCTGATCCAGGACGGCCTTCTGTTCTGCGGTGAGCGTGGCCGTCTGATCGGTGACACGCCCGGTTAAAGGAGGGACCGGCACCTGGGCGAAGACGGTGAGAGACCAGCCAAGCGTGACCGCTAAAAATATGATTCTTGCGATGTGCGGTGATATCGCCATCATTTAATGACTCCCTGCGCAGCGCTACCCGGCTTGTATGGCACCGGCGCAAAATCCACTTTGGGTGTATTGGAGATTTCCTTCTCGTTTTCCACGGTGAAGTTGGGCTTCGCATTAAATCCAAACGCCATCGCCGTCAGGTTGGAAGGGAAGGAGCGCACCGTTACGTTGAAGTCCTGGACCGCTTTGATGTAGCGACTGCGCGCAAGCGCGATACTGGTTTCGGTCGCTTCCAATGTCGCCTGCAACGCGCGGAAATTCGCGTCGGACTTCAATTGGGGATAGTTTTCAGAGACCACCAGTAACCGAGAGAGGGTGCCCGACAATTCCTGTTGAGCCGCTTGAAATTTAGCAAACGCTTCGGGGTTGTCGATTAGTTGCGGCGTTGCCTGAATGCTGCCGACCTTGGCGCGGGCGTTGGTAACGCCAAGCAACACATCTTGTTCCTGCGTCGCAAAGCCTTTGACGGTATTCACCAGGTTGGGAATCAGGTCCGCACGGCGCTGGAACTGATTCACAACATCAGCCCAACTCGACTTGATTTGCTCGTCGTTGCTTTGTAGCGTGTTGTAGCCACAACCGGTCAGGCTGAATGTGATTAACGATGCTACGACTACCAATAACTTACGCATTTCATTTCTCCACCGTGCAGCGTACGTTGCTACTACTTGTATGCAGGTTAACGTGTAGGCGGCCATAGTTTTTGCGGTAGATCAAACAAAGCGCTATTGGATTTGTCGAGTACATGCTGCTGTCCTGTCACGTAATTTGGCTGTGATACTTCTAAACGCCGTGTCCAGCCTGGGAGCAAATGCATCCATCGCAATTACTCGGGCGATGGCGCTGGCCGAATGTTTCCGGTAAACGGGTTGACGTCCGGCTAATGCGTACGCAGCATTTTTCGGCTAGCGTCTGTTGGCTCCGGGATATGCCCCAAGGTCCAGTCACGGCACGGAGGACCAACCCATATCAACTAGCGTCAACGCAGCGGGTCACCGCGCGAATCGAAGTGATAGCTAAATCAGCAGGCGCTGAGTTTGCAGGTAGAGACGGATATTTGCAGGAGGAGGGCGGTAGTCGTGCAGCGCGAAATCTGCAGATTGATTTGTTGTGATACGTCCGGCAACAAGTACATATGTCGCGTCCCATTCCGGGTCGACGCGTTGAGTGAGCAATGCCTCATACTCACCTTTGGTTGCCGGTTCGGCGTTGACGGCGGGACCGCAAGGTGAATCAGGCTCACAGTGCGGGTGTTGGACACGCGGTTCATTGGAGGCGTGGGTCTGCGATGCGGCAGAGACAGATTGCATGACGTCGTCGGCGCGGTCGTCAAACTCCGCAGCGAAAGCTGTGCAACAAGGAATGAAGACTGTATTGACCCAGAACGCGATCCAGGCGAGGAACAAGGCCATGTGCGCAGGCGGACGCCGACGCAGTGGCAATCTGGTCGCAGAAATCCCGGCGATGTTCCGCGTTGATGTAAATATTTTTGTCAAATCACGCCTTCGTTAGAAATCATTGATTTCCACCTACCCAACCACTTTTACATGCAAATGCGTACTGGTTCCGTTCGGTGGCGTACATAGTCTTATGTTTCCAATCTCGTGTGATTCGCACCCGCGCAAAAGCTTGCAAGGCCTCCATTGCCAATGTCTCGTGAGATCCGAGCGTCGCTGGCCACAACCTGCGGGTGCGCGCAACTGCGTCAATCCAGCTCACGCTTGCTCCTGAAAGTTGATCATCATGCCGCCGTCTTCGTTTTCAAGATTGTGGCAATGAAACAGGTAGGTCTGGTTGCCGGGAAAATCGTGCGTAAAGTCGATCGTAATCCGGACCGTTTCACCGGGCAAAATCAGTACCGTGCTCTTCCAGCCGGGATCGCTCACCATTCGCGCTTAGCCGAAGCGCGCCGCCGCTGACAACTGGTTGGGGGTTCGAGCACTTGAAACGAAAAGCCGTGCAGGCCCCGACAGACGGCGACGCCCGATGCCACCTACGCAGGGCAGACTTTCCGAAGCCGATCACTTCTTTTGCTTGACGACCCACACGACAAGAGCGACAACCACGATAACAAGCAGGATTGGCATCCACATCCCGCCATATCCACCCATCCATCCGCCACCCCACATGCCTCCATTCATCATGCTTCCACTCTGCGCCGAAGACACGCCAGTGGCCAACAGAAACACCGTACCAACAACCAAAGCAAATAAACTTCTCATGATTTTTCCTTATGAAACGATGAAACTATCCGACTACGTCGGCAACGGATGGGTGACACCGGGGACTGTCCAAGGCTATACGATGGAGATCCGCACCAGCGCTTGTGTCTGGGCGAAAGCCTCGCAACGATTGAAGTCCGCCAGACTGCAAATACTTTCAATTGCACAGCAGGGCCGCTTTGCATTCCTCTGCATCACCCTTGCACCCGAAAGTTGATCATCATGCCGCCATCTTCGTGTTCGAGATTGTGGCAATGAAACAGGTATGTCTGGCTGCCGGGGAAATCGTGCGTAAAGTCGATCGCAATCCGCACTGTTTCACCGGGCCAAACCAGCACCGTGTCCTTCCAGCCGAGATCACTCACCGTTCTCCCTTTGCCGAAACGCGCCGACGCTGACAACTGGGTTGGGCTGTTCAGCCGTTCGAGCACCTGAAACGAAAAACCGTGCAGGTGCATTGGGTGCGGCATACCTGCTACCGGGTTGCTGATGCGCCAGATTTCCACCGCGCCGCGTTTCACGTCGAACGCGATCTCGTCCATACGGAAGCTGCGACCGTTGATCAGGAAGCGCATATGCCCCATCGACAATTCGATCTTCCTCTCGGTCGCGCCTCCGATGCGGATGGCTGCGACTTGCGACAGGGTTGCCGGCAGCTTGGCGACGACGCGCTCACCGGCGGTGACGGACAGTTTTAGCACGTTGAACGCCAAGCCCAGCGGCAGTCGCGATGAACTCATGCCACCCATCATCTGCCCCATGCCTTTATTCATTCCTGCCATTCCACCCATGCCTGACATGCCGCCAGCGCTACCTTCGTTTTCCATTGGATCGAACGCGAGGCTTTTGAGAAAAATATCTTCGCCGGGTTGCGCTTGCCCGGCATCAAACAATACGTCGAGGCGTTCTCCCGGTGCAAGAAAGGCTTCTGTCACAGTCTCTGGCCGTTCGATCAGGCCACCGTCGGTGCCAATGACGGTGAAATCCAGCAGCACGCTGCCTTTGACAAATGCGAGCCGGTAGATACGGGCGTTAGAGCCATTGAGCAGGCGCAGACGGTAGGTGCGCGGCGTGACAGCCTGGAAGGCGTTGGGGGTCAGGTTGGCGAGCACGATATCGCCCAGCCAGCCCATCATCGAATCATGCGCATTCGGCTTGTACAGCAGCTTTCCCTGCGCGTCGAAGCGCTTGTCCTGTATGACCAGGGGCAGGTCGGTAACACCCAGCTGCAGATCGAGTGTCTTACTTAATCTGCGCTGGTCGTCGTCGTCCACCAGGAAAAAGCTTGCCAAGCCGTTGTAAGCCTGCTTGGCGGTCAACTCGTGCGCGTGCGTGTGGTACCAGTAGGTGCCACCGCGGTTACGAATCGTGAAGTCGTAATCGTAGCGAGCGCCCGGCGCGATGGTGTTCACCGGATGACCATCCATGTTTGCGGGTGTGTGCAGGCCGTGCCAGTGGATGATGGTCGGCTCCGGCAGCGCGTTGTCGAGGCTGACGGTAAAGCGCGCGCCGCTCTCAATGCGCAGGATTGGGTTTTGATACGGCTTGCCCGCGTGTTCGGTCTGGTAGAGCAGAAATGGCGATTCACGATCGGGCAGTATCGGGAAGCTCGCAGTCGTGGCGCGGATTTTTAACGGTCCAGCGACATCCAGCACGCCAAACGGCCCGCTGGCCACAGGGACAAACAGCTTTTGCTGGAAATTCTCAACGGCGACCGGGTCGAAGGGATAGGGGCGAAACTGCCCAGCGGCCAGCGCCTGAGTGCGGCGCGATCCGTAATACATCCAGGCGATGCCTCCTGCGCTTGCGACGGCCGCCGCGCCAGCGAACTGAAGCCACTGTCTTCTATTCAGCATGCAACTCTCCTGTTCAATATTCAAGTCTTCAATCGGCGCGTGAGGCACCGCAGAATGAAGTCAGACATTCGATTCGACCTTTCCGGATTTTTTTGCGGAAAAAGCTGATTGGTGCTTGCGTGCTATGCCGTCATTTGGGCGGAAAGATCCCTTTTTCTCGCGCTGCCTGTATCGGCTGCCACGGGCCGTACTTGTGCTGCTCGGCCGAGAAGCCCGGCGTGTAGGGCCCAAACGCAGCATCCACCGGCTTGTTCTTGCGCGCCGGGAAGTCCGTGTCGAGATTCGCCTTGACCGGCCGTGGTTGACTGTTGACGTAAGCTGCCACGTCGAATGCCTGCTCATCCGTCAATATGGCGGTGGTGTGGCTTACGCCGCTGGGCATGTTGCCTTTGATGAAACCCGCAGCCAAAGTGATTCGTGCCATACCGGCACCATTGTTATAGCTATCAGTACCCCATAGCGGTGGAAACTGGTAACCGTCGGCATCGCCAGCCTTGCCGCGCCGCAATCCCTGGCCGTTCTCACCATGACACGCCGCGCAGGTGGCCGCGTAGACCACTTTCCCCGCAGCGGGATCGGCAGCGCGAGCCAGTGGTTTGAGCTTTAGCGTGCCGCCGCCCTCGAGTTTCGCGCCGACGGGAATGCCAGTCGAGAGAAAGTGCAGATACGCCATCATCGCCTTCATTTCTGCGCTGTCAAGCGGCAGCTTGCGACCATTCATGCTGCGTTCCATGCAGCCATTGATGCGCTCTTCGGTAGTGGAGATTGCGTCTTCGCGTCCGCGGTACTGAGGGAAACTGACAAACGTACCCACCCAAGGGTTGCCGAACTTGCGGCCACCTGCGTCGATATGACACCCGACACAAGCCAGGTTATTACCCGCATAGCGCTTGTTCACGTCCTTCACTTCAGGCCCAATGTGCTTGTAGGTTTGTTCCATGAGAGCCTTGCCCTGACGCACCATCTGGCCGTACTTGTCGTCAGGTAATTTTGTGATGTCGGGCGCTTGCCAGTCTTTTTGACCTTGGGCGAACGCACCCGATGTCAAGCTAGTGCTGATGGCCAAGCCAAAGAACAATCTGTTTATCCGCTTCATTTCAATCCCCATAAATAGTTCGTTTCACGCGCTGAGACTTGCGCAGACTCGCTGCAGCAGTGTCCGTACTTCTTTGCCGAGAGCATGTACTTCCGGCTTGTCCACCAACTGCAGCACAACATCGGTATCCATGAACACAACGGTGATGGTTCCATCCGCTTCTTCGCGCACCACCACGTTGCACGGAAGTAACAAACC
>JBKJMK010000384.1:0-7335 GCA_046596005.1 Usitatibacteraceae bacterium
CCGAAAGATCGAATACTGCGCCCGTGCTGAACGAACAGTCCTCGGTACACAGCCAGGCGACGAGGGCGGCAATTTCATCAACTTCGCCGAAGCGGCCCATCGGAATTTTCGACAGCATGAAATCAATATGCTGTTGCGTCATCTGTTCGAACATGGCCGTCTTGACTGCTGCCGGGGTCACGCAGTTGACCCGTATACCCGTCCTGGCCAGTTCCTTGCCGAGCGATTTGGTGAGCGCAATCACGCCAGCCTTTGATGCGCTATAGGCAGACGCATTGGGGTTACCCTCCTTGCCGGCAATCGATGCGATGTTGACGATCCTGCCATAGTCGTTGTGCGCCATCTGCGGAACCACCAATTTATTGCACAGGAAAACGCCAGTGAGATTGATGTCCAGCACCTGCCGCCATGCGGCAAGAGGATAGTCGCAGGTCGGCAGATTGGGGCCGGTGATGCCGGCGCTGCAGACCAGCGCATCAATGCGACCCATCGCTGCAACGGTCGACGAGACGGCGCGTGCGACCGCGGATTCATCTGCCACATCGATTTCGACGACGACGGTATTGCCGCCGATGGCGCTGGCTGCGTACGCGAGTGCCACCGGGTCGCGATCCCAAAGCGTTAGTCGCGCGCCCGAAGCTGCCAGGCGCTTTGCAATGGCCAGCCCGATACCTGCTGCGCCACCGGTGACGACTGCGCAACGCCCACTCATATTCAACTGGTTCATTGTTTCCCCCATTTGCTCCAAAATAGCATACTCCAGAATTGGCCTGACCACTTGACCAAAATGGTCGACCCGCGTAGGCTGTCGATTCGGCAATGAGGTAGACGTGTCGCTGTTGCCGGTTCTACAACCACCACAAATCGTCTCCGGCGCGCATCTGCCAGTGGCGAAAAAATTTCTCCCGGAGGAGACCCGATGCCGGCGAAAAAGCAGCCGAGGCGCAGCCAAGCCTGGTTTGGCCGCGACGGCAAGATGGGTTTTATTTATCGCTCGTGGATGAAGAACCGCGGCATTCCGCATGACCAGTTCGATGGTCGTCCGGTTATTGGCATTTGCAACACCTATTCCGAACTGACGCCTTGCAATTCGCATTTCCGCACGCTCGCTGAACAGGTCAAGATCGGCGTCTGGGAGGCGGGCGGGTTCCCACTCGAGTTCCCGGTCATGTCACTCGGCGAGACGCTGCTGCGGCCCACCGCCATGCTCTATCGCAATCTCGCCAGCATGGATGTCGAGGAATCAATTCGCGGCAATCCCATCGATGGCGTCGTGCTGTTGATGGGTTGCGACAAAACTACACCGGCGCTGCTCATGGGGGCATCCAGCGTTGATATCCCCACCATCGGCGTATCGGGTGGGCCGATGTTGTCGGGCTGGTACAGGGGCAAGCGCATTGGCTCCGGCACCAACACTTTTTCCCTGTCAGAAGATTTGCGTGCCGGCCGCATCAGCCGCGACGAATTCCACGAGGCCGAAAGCTGCATGCATCGTTCACACGGCCATTGCATGACCATGGGAACCGCGTCAACGATGGCCTGCATGGTCGAGGCGCTCGGTGTTGGCCTGCCTGGCAATGCCGCGTATCCGGCTGTCGATGCACGCCGAAACGTCATCGCCCGGGACGCGGGACGCCGCATTGTGGAACTTGTCGACAAGGATATTGTGCTGTCGAAAATACTCACGCGAAAGGCGTTTCAGAATGCCATCCGCGTCAATGCCGCCATCGGCGGGTCCACCAATGCCGTGATTCATTTGATCGCCATTGCCAAGCGCATTGGCGTCGAGCTATCGCTGGATGACTGGCGTGATTTCGGGCGCGATGTACACACGCTGGTCAACCTGATGCCCAACGGCAAATATCTGATGGAAGATTTTTGCTACGCAGGTGGCTTGCCGGTAGTGATCCGCGAACTCGGTGAAAACGGCCTGTTGGACAAGAAGTCATTGACGGTGAACGGCAAGACCATCTGGGACAACAACAAAAAAGCCGAGAACTTCAATCGCGACGTGATCATGCCGCACGCGAAGCCTTTCAAGAAACACGCGGGCATCACCGTGCTGCGCGGCAACTTGTCGCCGGATGGCGCGATCATCAACCCTTCTGCGGCCACACCGAGGCTGATGAAGCACAAGGGCCGCGCGGTGGTGTTCGAGAATATCGAAGAATTTCACCGCCGCGTCGATGATCCAAAACTGGACATCGATGCTGACTCCGTGATGGTGCTAAAGAACTGCGGGCCGAAAGGCTATCCGGGCATGGCAGAAGTGGGCAATATGCCGCTGCCCGCCAAACTGCTGAAGCGCGGCGTCACCGATATGGTGCGTTTGTCGGACGCGCGCATGAGCGGGACCGCATACGGCACCGTGGTTCTGCATATCGCGCCCGAGGCGGCGGCAGGTGGGCCGCTCGCACTCGTCGAAAATGGGGACCTGATCGAACTCGATGTCGCCAAAGGCAAGCTGCACCTGCATGTATCCGAGGACGAACTCGCGCAGCGGCGTGCCAGGTGGAAGCCCCCGAAGCCGCCGATGACACGCGGTTACACGAAGCTTTACGTTGATCACGTCAATCAGGCAAACGAGGGCGCTGATCTGGATTTTCTGACGGGCAAGAGCGGGGCGGCGGTGCCCAGGGACAATCACTAAATGAAGGTGCTGTTTACCGATTACAAATTCAAAGACATCGAACTCGAAGCGGCGCTGTTTCGCGATGCGGGTATCGAGCTTGTCACCGCGCAGTGCAAGACGGTGGACGACGTGATCGCCGCCTCTGCAGGCTGCCAGGGACTGTTGGTGCAATATGCGCCGGTGGACGCCAGCGTATTTTCGGCGCGACCCGAAATTGCCATCGCCAGCCGTATCGGTGTCGGTTTCGATACGATTAACGTGGCCGATGCAAGCGCAGCCGATGTTTGGGTCGCAAACTCACCGGACTATGGTGTGGGTGAGGTGGCAACACACGCGCTGGCGATGGTGCTGACGCTCTTGAGGCATATCGCATTTTATGACCGCGACGTCAGGGACGGCACCTGGCACTACACCAGCGCCGGGCGTATGCGCCGGGTGAGCGATATGACGCTCGGCATCCTCGGCCTCGGACGAATCGGCAAGCGCATGGCGCACATCGGCCGCAATTGTTTTCGGCGTGTGATTGCCTGTGATCCCCACATCATCGACGGCGATTTTCCGGCTTATGTGGAGCGCGTCGATCTCATGCACCTGTTCCGCGATGCAGACGCCATCTCGCTGCACGTACCACTAAACGACGATACCCGGGGCATGGTTAATTCCAGCGTGTTAAACATCATGAAGCCGACCAGCGTTCTGGTGAATACCGCCCGCGGCGAAGTGATCAATATCGATGATCTCTGTCTTGCGCTGGGCGCCAACCGGCTCGATGGCGTCGGGCTGGATGTACTCCCGGTAGAGCCACCGAATCTGGATCATCCGCTGTTCAGGGATCCGCGCGTGCTGATCACACCCCACGCCGCGTTTTACTCGGTGGAATCGGAACGCGAACTGCGGCGCAAGGCCGCGCAAAACCTGATCGACTGGCAGCAACGCGGCCGGCCCACTTATGTTGTCGTCGAAGGCAAACGCTAAACGAAACCTACATGGCTACCGTACAAATAAAAAACGTTCAAAAGTATTTCGGCGAAACGCATATCATCCGTGGCGTGGATGTGGACATTGCCGACGGTGAATTCACCGTGCTTGTCGGTCCGTCGGGCTGCGGCAAGTCCACGCTGCTGCGCATGATTGCGGGCCTTGAGGAAATCGGCAGCGGTGAGATACTCATCGGCGGAAAGGTCGTGAATAACGTCATGCCCAAGGAACGCGACATCGCCATGGTGTTCCAGAACTATGCCCTCTATCCGCACATGACGGTGCGCGATAACATGGCCTTCAGCATGATCCTGGCAAAGAAAGCGAAGGCCGTGGTGGATGAGCGCGTCAAGCAGGCAGCCGAAATATTGGGCCTCACCGAATTGCTCGATCGCTACCCACGCCAGCTTTCTGGCGGTCAGCGTCAGCGCGTAGCGATGGGCCGCGCCATCGTGCGCGACCCGCAGGTGTTCCTGTTCGGCGAACCGCTGACCAATCTCGACGCCAAGCTGCGGGTACAGATGCGCACCGAAATCAAGGAGCTGCACCAGCGACTCAAGACCACCTCCATTTACGTGACGCACGATCAGATCGAGGCGATGACCATGGCCGACCAGATCGTCGTGATGCGCGATGGCCTGGTCGAGCAACGCGGCCAGCCGCTGGCACTTTATGATCGTCCGGCAAATCTGTTTGTCGCCGGTTTCATTGGCTCGCCCGCGATGAATTTCCTCAGCGGCACGGTGAAGCGCAACGGTTCGGGCCAAATCATCGAATTTGCCGACGGTGCAAACCTGCCGGTACCGGCGCATGCCCGCGTTGAAGACGGCCAGAAAATCGTCTTCGGCGCGCGGCCGGAACATCTGTTCCTCGGCAGTGCAGGTGAAGGCTTGAAAAGCACCGTGGTCGTGATCGAGCCAACCGGTGCCGATACACAGGTATTCTGTAAATCGGCAGATGCCGACGTGATGGCGATCTTTCGCGAGCGGTACCAGTTTGCCGCCGGTGATACGGTGTATCTGGTCCCCGATTCGGCGCGCAGCCATTTATTCGATGCGCAATCGGGCAATTCATTGATGTCGTGGCAATGATGGTACAAATGACGTGCAGCAAGAGAGTCCGCAAATCTTTAAAGCGGTTCCGTAACTTCAATCCGAGCAGGAGGAGTTGAAAATGAGCAAGATTACCCGTCGTAATTTCCTTTCCGGCACCGCCGGTATTGCAACCGCCGGCGCGCTGGCAACCGGCAGTGCCTTGTGGACACCCGATGCGTTCGCCCAGGCCAAATGGACCCCGGAGAAAGGCGCAAAGCTTCGACTTCTCCGATGGAAGCGCTTCGTGCAGGGCGATGAAGACCTGTGGATGGCCAATACGAAGAAATTCACTGAAAAGACCGGCGTCGAAGTACGTGTCGATAACGAAGGCTGGGAAGACGTGCGGCCCAAGGCGGCAGTCGCAGCCAACGTCGGCAGTGGCCCGGATATCGTCATGGGCTGGTTCGACGACCCACACCAGTATCCCGACAAGATGGTCGACGTCACCGATGTGGCGACCTATCTTGGCAACAAATACGGCGGATGGTACGACGTGTGCAAGAAATACGGCATGCGCAACGGCCGCTGGATTGCGTTCCCGCTGGGCATTATCGGCAACGCCATCGTTTACCGCGAGAGCCACGTGAAGGCAGCCGGCTTCGACGGCATTCCGAAGGACACGGCGGGGTTCCTGAAGCTCTGTCAGGCGATGAAAGCCAAAGGTACGCCGCCCGGTTTTGCCTTGGGCCATGCGGTCGGCGACGGCAACAACTGGGCGCATTGGTTGCTCTGGTCACACGGCGGCAAGCTGGTTGATGACAAGGGCAATGTGGTGGTGAATTCGCCCGAGACGATTGCCTCGCTGGAATACGCGAAGCAGCTCTATGACACTTTCGTGCCCGGCACCTTGTCGTGGCAGGATCCATCGAACAACAAAGCTTTTCTCGATAGCCAGATCAGTTTGACCGCGAACGGAATATCGGTGTATTACGCTGCGAAAAATTCGCCGGATCCCAAGCTTCAGGAAATCGCCAGGGACATTCAGCACGCACGTTTCCCCATCGGCCCGGTGGGCAAACCGACGGAACTGATGCAGACCACGCAGATGATGCTGTTCAAGCATTCCAAATTTCCAAATGCGGCGAAAGCGTATCTGGCGTTCATGATGGAGGCCGAGCAGTACAACCCGTGGATGAAGGCATCAATCGGTTATACGTGTCAGCCGCTGAAAGCCTATGAGGCTAATTCAGTGTGGACTGACGATCCCAAAGCCACACCCTATCGCGACAGCGCGAAATTAATGCTCGATCACGGCCATTCCGGCCCGCTCGGCTATGCCTCAGCGGCGTGTCTGGCGGATTACATTGTGCTCGACATGATTGCAGAAGCAGCCAGTGGTTCGCAGACACCCAAGGTCGCTGCGGAAAGGGCGCAGAAGCGGGCGGAACGGTATTACAAGATCTGAGTCATTGCACCGGTTCGCCATTCCAGCCTGCGCTGGAATGGCGAACATTAAAGGATCGCTCACTAAAACGTAATCGCTGTTCTTTCCACGCACGAAAAATGCAATGACCGTCCTCTCCCGTTTACTGAACAATCGCAATTTCCTCGGGCTGCTATTCATGCTGCCTGCAGGATTGCTGTTGCTGGTGTTCCTCACCTATCCGTTAGGTCTTGGCACCTGGCTGGGTTTTACGGATGCCAAGATCGGTCGCCCCGGCCAATGGGTCGGCATCGACAATTTCCAGTACCTGGTTGGCGACAATGTTGTCCAACTGGCGTTGTTCAATACCTTGTTTTATACGGCCATTGCGAGCGTGATCAAATTCATGCTCGGCCTGTGGCTGGCGATTTTGCTCAATCAGCACCTGCCGTGCAAATCATTTTTCCGCGCCATCGTGCTCCTGCCTTTTATCGTGCCAACCGCCTTGTCGGCGATCGCATTCTGGTGGATGTACGACGCGCAGTTTTCGGTGATCAGCTGGGTACTGACCAAAATGGGCCTGATTGATCGCTACGTCGATTTTCTCGGTAATCCCTGGATGGCGCGTGGCTCGACCATATTTGCCAACATTTGGCGCGGGGTGCCGTTCGTGGCGATCTGCCTGCTCGCCGGTCTGCAGACAATTTCGCCGTCGCTGTATGAAGCTGCGGCGCTCGACGGTGCCACCCCCTGGCAACGTTTCCGTTACGTGACCCTGCCTTTGCTCACGCCGATCATTGCAGTGGTAATGACCTTTTCGGTGTTGTTCACGTTCACTGATTTTCAACTGATTTATGTGCTCACGCGTGGCGGCCCCTTGAACGCAACCCACCTGATGGCAACACTTTCGTTTCAGCGCGCGATCCCCGGTGGGTCGCTGGGCGAGGGCGCCGCGATTGCAACGATGATGATCCCGTTTCTACTCTCAGCTATCCTGTTTTCCTACTTTGGCTTGCAGCGCCGTGCATGGCAGCAAGGCGGATCGGACAAATGAAAAAACCTGACAACGATTCGCAGGGCATGAAGTATCTGGAGTCAATTCCCCGACGGGTGGTGACGCTGTATCTGCCGCTGGGCGTGTTTGTGTTCGTGTTGCTGTTCCCGTTTTACTGGATGGTGATTACCGCGGTAAAACCGGATGCTGAATTGCTCAGCCATACCAGCAATCCATTCTGGGTTATCAATCCGACACTGGCGCATTTCAAGAA
>JBKJMK010000010.1:0-5290 GCA_046596005.1 Usitatibacteraceae bacterium
ACCAACAAGGCAAGCCGACTTCAACGAACCCGATTGCCTCTATCTATGCATGGACGCGCGGCCTGGTTTTCCGCGGCAAAATGGACGACACGCCCGAAGTCGTTAAATTTGCCGAAACGCTGGAAAAAGTCTGCGTGGATGTGGTCGAGTCGGGAAAGATGACCAAGGACCTGGCGATTCTAATTAGTGCAGATCAGCCCTACCTCACTACCGAAGAATTTCTCGGGGCGGTGGATGCAGAGTTGAAACAGCGCATGCAATAGACGCGGATTTTCACCGTTTGTATCGCCAAGACGGCTTTCCGCAAACCTGTGGAAAGCCGTCTTGTTTTGCGCGACGAGAGTCCAATCAATAATGTATCGGCAAATTCTCGTTAAGGATGGTGATCGATCGCCGCTGCACGTCGATAAAGCCCTGCTGCATCAAATCGCGCAGCGTGCGATTGACCATCTCCCGTGATGCACCCACCATGCCGGCTAAATCTTTTTGGGTAAACGGCTCACCGACGACTTTACGACCATTGGTCACGATGGCCAGTTCCAGCAAAGTGCGTGAAACACGCGACGAAATATCCATCAGCGCGAGCGTGCTGATTTTTCGATCTGCATCCCGCAGGCGCTTGGCCAACGTCTCCAGTACACGCCTGGCGATATCGGCAGAGCCTTCCATCACGTACCGAAACGATTTGTACGAAAGCGTTTGCAAATAGCATCGCTCTATGGCCGCGACGCTGGCGCTGCGCGGCTCCTGATCGAACATCGGCAACTCGCCGAAATATTCTCCAGCAGACAGCGTCTTGAGAATGACTTCACGGTCACCTTCTGTCATATACACCTTGACCTTGCCGGACGCGATCACGAAAAAAGAGTCCGCCAACTCGCCCTGACGCACGATCACCTCGCCTTTTTCAAACAGCCGCCACGCGGCGTGCGCGCCGATGCTGGCAAGCTGATTTTCCGTTAGCGAACGAAACAAGGGGATGATGTTAAGCATGCTGTGCCATCCATCGCGCGATAATCCGCCTTAGGATATGCAGGCGCTGATGAAAAAAATGGTCGGCTTCCGGCACCACCACGACAGAAATGTCGCGTGGTCTTGCCCAATTCAATGAGTCTGACAGGGGCACAGTGTCGTCCTTTTCACCGTGAATCAGTAGCGTTGATTCAGGGGCCGTGCCACCACTCTTCACGTTCTGCCAGTGCGACATGCGCGAAAATCCCGGCGCCACCAGAATCATTTCTTCGCAAGTCACTTGCTCGCTCGCGGCAAGGGTTACCGCTGCGCCGAACGAGAATCCTGCTAGCCACAACGGCAAACCCGGGTGTGCGGCACTTGCATGGGCGGCGACCGTCAACAAATCTGCCGTTTCGCCGCGCCCATCGTCGTGAACACCTTCAGTTTTACCGATGCCGCGGAAATTAAATCGATAAGTCGCGGCACCTGCATCAAACAACGCGCGCGCCATGGTCGTTGCGACCTTATTGTCCATCGTGCCGCCAAACAGCGGGTGCGGATGTGCAACGACAGCAATGGCAATCGGCGTTAGTCCCTCGCTGATATGGGCCGCCACTTCGATCGCACCGGCTTGGCCAGCGATCAAGCACTTGCTAACGGGAAATGGGCTGGCCATAAATTCAAATTCTAAGGCGCTCAACCACGCGCCCGTTTTGAATGTGTTCAGAAATGATTTCGTCAATGTCGTTTTTGTCGATATAGGTGTACCAGACGTTGTCGGGATAAACGACCATCACCGGGCCTTCAGAGCAGCGGTCCAGGCACCCGGCCAAATTGATGCGTACTTTGCCCTTGCCATTCAAATTCAGCTTCTTGATGCAATCTTTAGCATAACCTCGAATGCCCTCAGCATCGTGCTGGTTGCAGCACTCCCGTCCGTCGTCGCGCTGGTTGACACAGAAAAATACATGGTGCTGGTAGTAACTCATGGGTCGCTTGGTTTCATGGGCAATCAATAGTTTATTTGGAATCGCGATGCGTAACAAACAGCCAGGCCAGAAAAATCACGGTCAACAGCGGCCAGGTTTCGTGCACCCAGCGAGTGAGGCTGGCAAAGTTGGCCAGTTGTCCATGTGGCCAGTCAAACAGGCGCAATGTTTCATCGAAGGCCCCATAGACACTGGTTATTTTTGTCATCAGGCCGCCCGCGAATACGAACAGGGTGGCACAGAACGTGCGCCAGCGGTAACTCAGGCGTGAGAAGTACGTCGCAATAATCAATCCGGACGTTAGCCCTATCACTCGTGCTGGCGCCATCCATTCAATCATCTGCGGTGCTTTCAACATCAACGCTGCCATCGCCATCTTGATAACAAGACCTGCGGCGAGTAGCAGCACAGCATCGAGCATCACAGTCCGCGTCGGGTGCGTTAACAGCGTCACAAACAACACGAATCCACAAACATTGAGCATGATGCCTGTCGCCTGTGGCAGCAATATCAGGGGGCTGTAGGGATCCGCGTTTACAGTATCGAAGGGGTTGGCAATATGCCCAGCCTCAAAGAATGGAATCGCCGGATTCAGTTGCGCAAATATCCAGCAGGCGAGCAGGATCAGGCCCCAGCTGGTCTCATTGGATGAAGAAAAATGAAGGTGCCGCCACTGCCGCCAACGACCAAGCAGGAGCTTTCCTGGTGCCGACAGCACAAGTGCCGCTCCCGCCGCGCCGCCAACGGTGTTAGCCAGCAAATCGACGACGGAAGACACTCGGCTCGGAAGGAATGCCTGCTGCAATTCAAAACCAAAAGACAATGTCAAGCTCCCGGCTACCGTTAGCCACCAGATTCGTGAGTCTCGGACAGGCGTCAACGACACCATTTGTCCGCGGGATCGCAATAATGCGGCCAGCATCGCACCGAACGGTGCGTATGCCGCAATATTGAGTACGACATCGAAAGCAATTACGTACTTTGGCCAGACGAACAGCGTGAATACCTCTGGCCAGCGCCAGCCGAAAAAAGGATTCAAGCTCGCGTAAGCCAGCGCCAAAGTGTAAGCCAACAGCGCTCCTCGATCAGCACGCATCATCCGCGTGCGCGTGGCGCTCAGCGTGGGGTCTGGCATGGAGGGTGACGTTGACGACACGGTTAAATATTCCGACTAGGTAAGTTGTTCGAGCTCTTTCAAGTAGCGCGTCGCATTGTCTACATAATGCTGGGCGATCCGGCGCACGTTGGTTACTTCTTCGTCGCTGAGTTGCCTCACTACACGCCCCGGCGAGCCCACCACCAACGATCGATCGGGAATCACCTTCCCTTCAGGAATAAGCGAATTGGCACCGATAAGACAATTACGGCCAATGACGGCGCGATTCAACACCACCGCCTTAATACCGATCAGCGAACCTTCCTTCACTGTACAGCCGTGCAACATCACCATGTGGCCAACGCTCACACCTTTTTCCAGCACCAGCGGCACCCCTTCATCCGTATGTAGAACCGAGCCATCTTGAATGTTCACATTTTCGCCAATCGTGATGGAATCATTGTCGCCGCGAATCACCACGTTCCACCACACGTTTGCGCCCTTGCCGAGCACAACATCGCCGATGACGGTTGCGGTGGGTGCAATGTAATTTGCACCGTGCAAAACAGGCTTTTTGTTACCGAGCGCGTAGATCATTATTTTCTCATTTGATTTTCGATTGCATTAATTGGTTTTTCGAGGATCAAGATATCATCGATAAACGAGCCGTACTTTGGTTTGCTCTCGCCGGCGTCGATAAATCCAACCTTGCGCCAGAAGTCGAGCGAATCCTGATTGATGCCAATCAGGCCATTCAGGCAGCGAATACCGACCAGCCAATCGTCGTCTTATCAGGGGCGTTCCATTGACGCAACAAGCTGCCAACGCCGATCAGCTCACTACCTTCAAAAAACCCCAACACGAACAAATCTTCCAACGTGTATCCGGGTCGTCGTCAGGTAAAGAACTCATTTACATGCGCAGCCGTTGCTGGCGAGCCTTCAACGAATAGATTGTAATCGGTCTCAGTCTGAAGCAAAGCGCTTACCATGTGTCGGTTGTCCGGCGTATCGAACAGGCTCTGCATGGAAATGGAGATGGCAATCATACAGAGACTTTATCCGCGCGCTGCTACATGAATGGTGAGGGCCCAGCATTGGCGAGGCTCCCAGGCCGGAATGTCTATGAAAGGCACGCCAATGCTAGACTTTCAATCTTTCGCGTTGGCGATTGCGTCGTGCACGGTACGCACCCGATGCGCCGGAAATGTAATCGAAAATGTTGCGCCTTGCCCCAACACGCTGACGATTTCAAGCTCAGCACCATGGCGCTGCGCCACGTGCTTGACAATCGCAAGCCCGAGTCCGGTGCCGCCGGTTTCGCGCGAACGGCTACGATCAACACGGTAGAGCCGTTCGGTCAAACGCGAGAGGTGCTCGGGCGCAATTCCGGGCCCGGTGTCTTTTACGACAAAGACAGCTCGGCCGTCGGGCAAACACGAAAAACTGACGACGATGGATCCACCCGGCTGGGTGTAGCGGACCGCATTTCCTGCCAGGTTCGCGACGGCACTTTGTAGTTCAGAAGCTGCGCCCGCGATCTCGATGTCGGGCTCGATAAGATATTGAAGATGATGTTTCGCAGCATTTCCCACGACAATATTTGAAAGTGCAAGCGCATCGTCTTCGGTCTGCGTTAACAGCGGTGTCATCTTGACCCACTCCTCTGTTCCCGGCGCTGGGTCTGCTTCTAGTTGCGAAAGAGTCAACAGGTCGGCTACCAGCGTCTGCATGCGACGCGATTGCTGTGCCATCAAGGCAAGATAACGTGCTCTATCGGTCTCGTTAAGCGGCAACGTTTGCATTGTTTCGACAAATCCCGCCAATACCGTGAGGGGCGTGCGAATCTCATGCGACACGTTGGCAACAAAATCGCGCCGCATCGCCTCCAATTGTTTGCTCTCAGTGACATCACGCGAGAGCATCAGCTTGCTGCCTTCGCCATAGGGGTGAATTTGCAACGAAATTGTTTTACCCTGCGCGGTCGACCGCGTCGGTGTATGAATAATCACGTCGCGCGCGTAGTTTTCAGCCGTCAAATAGGCGATGAAATCCGGCGCGCGAATCAAATTCACCACCGCTTGCGCAATATCACGTTTCGCATCGAGGCCGAATTGGTCGGCCGCCGTCACGTTGCACCATTCGATTCTATTTCTGCGATCAATCAACATGACGCCGCTGGGTGACGCCTGGATGGCGGCAAGAAACGCCTGCAAGCGGGCCTCGCTGCTTTCGGTTTGCTCTTCCTGCAA